>NZGS01000015.1 GCA_002690995.1 Rhodospirillaceae bacterium | reverse complement strand
TAATCTGTGCTGCTAGAGTCCAGTCACTGCACTGAATTTGGAGGGAGGGTATTCGAGATGCATCCAAGCGGTGCACTTTACTGGCCGTCTCAGTTCTCGCTTTTAGTTGCCGATTTGCATTTCGAAAAAGGATCTAGTTATCACAAGACAGGACAATTTTTACCTCCGTATGATACCCATCAAACGCTTGAAAAGTTAGAAACGGTTATCAAATATTTTAAGCCAAGAAGAATATTCTTTTTAGGCGATACATTCCACGATATGTCTGCATGGAAGAGAATGCCAGATGTTAACAAATCCAGGCTCCTTAATGCTGTGGAAAATTTGGAAGCTATATGGATTGAGGGAAATCACGATCAGGGGGGCGTCCCTGATAGATTTAAATCTCTAGAAAAAATTGAAGTTGATGGCATTACGCTACGTCATATAATGCAAAGGAGTTTTTTGGGTCCAGAAATAAGTGCACATTTTCATCCAGCCGGGGTTATAAAGTTTGGGGGTATGAGGGTAAGGCGACCATGCTTTATTAAGTCTGATCAAAAATTTGTGATGCCATCATTCGGTGTGTTAACGGGTGGACTGGATTTTTCCAATGAAGCGTTTGAAGAATTCCATAAATGTGAAACACAATTATTCTTTTTAGGTCGACGAAAGATATTTAGGTCCTCTGAGAGATATTTGAAAAATAAAAAAGTCGGCAGGGGATGATCGAAAAATAGATAAAGTAGCTAAGCATTAAAAAAACATAGTAAAAATCAAATCTCTCTTTTCCCATGTTTAAAATTTATAAATTTAGTGATCTGTGCAGTGACCATCTGCGTACTCGTGTAGAGGAGAGTTACAATGAAAAAATTTGTTTTATTATTAGCACTTTTGTCAGTTCCCTTAGGTATTTCCACGGCCTTCGCAGGGAGTTGTAGTAGTTACGGTGACCACACCCACACGGATAAAGATAAAAAAGAAACGAAATAATGCAGTGTTTGGAACCCGGAATATAATTTGTTATTTCGGGTCCCTTACTCGGTGCACTCGCTCTTAACTGTCCTTGATGTGACAAACGTTTACCTCCCACAGACGGTCCACCTCCATTAGAAGAACGATTAATGACCGATGTTGCTGTAATCGGTGCAGGCTTGGCCGGTTGCACCGCTGCCCGCCAATTGAGTGAGATAGCAAAAATAAAAGTATATGAAAAATCAGAGCGATCTGGAGGACGAATAGCGACTCGATTTTCCTGCGTGCACCAGTTCGACCACGGTGCCCAGTTTTTTACTGCTAGATCGTCTGAGTTCGAAGATTTCCTAACCCCGCTTGTGGATCTTGGATGTGTGGCAAGATGGGACGGACGCTTTGCTGAGTATGATGGTGCTCAACTCGTTCGCCAAACGGAGTGGGGCAGCTCACCTCCGCATTGGGTAGGAACACCTACGATGTCGGGTTTTGTTGAGAGATTGTCAGACGACCTGGATTGTGTATTTAACGTCGAGGTTGCACGAGCAGAAAAGGAAAAGGACCGTTGGGTTTTGTTCGACACGCAAGGGAACCTCTTGGGTGATTACGACTGGATAATCCTGACAGCTCCCGCTCCACAGACGCATAATCTACTACCAAACGAAATCAGCTTTAAATCTCAGGTTGGTCTCATTAAGATGTTAGGTTGCTATTCTTTGATGTTGGGTTATCAACGCGCGGTTAACTTACCTTTCGATGCTGCCCTAGTGAAAAACGCCAATGTTAGTTGGATTTCGGTCAATTCGTCCAAACCAAATCGCAAAAACTTCTCGATGTTAGTGCATTCGACTAATAGGTGGGCCGAACATAATATGAATACAGATCTAGCTGAAGTGCAGGGAAAGCTATTTGAATTTACGTCCGAGATATTAGGTTTCAACGTTAAGTCTGCTGATTACGTAGAGACAAAGCGATGGCGCTTTGCAAACTCTGTTCGACAAACAGACCAACCGTTCTTTCTCGATAGAGACAACCAAGTAGCGTCTTGCGGCGACTGGTGCATGAGAGGGAGGATTGAGGCCGCTTTTCTCAGTGCGAAAAAACTTGCGGTTGAACTCCTGAAAGACTTATAGATAACACCAGCGAGATATCAGCTTGGCTATAATATAATCCATCCAGGAATAAAAATTGAGTAGTCAATTTGTAAAGATGAAGACCCTACTTATAAGTCCGTTGGCAAAGTCATTTGCGAGACTTGCGATAATCGTCTTGTAAATATTATCATAGGGCGGTAGCATCGCAACATGTCGGAGCCAGTAATGGATGTAACTATAAATCCTCTATCAAAGGCTATAGGTGCTGAGATATTGGGCATCGATTTGTCTGAAAAAGTAGTTTCGGAAGATCTCTTTCATATCAATTTAGCAATGCAAAAATCGCTTGTATTAGTTTTTCGGAATCAAAAATTGGAGCCAAATAATCTTTTGTCGGCTGTTCGTCTATTTGGCGACACCATGGAGCAACACCTCACTGATACTTTAATGGAAAGTCACCCAGAAATTGCGGTGTTGGACAGCCGCGAGATGCCCCCGGATAAAGAAGGAAAAATTATTCCATTCGGTGGACGTGATTGGCATACTGATCATACAAACCATGAAGTCCCCCCTAAATTCACAGTTTTATATGCTATTAAACTCCCAAACTCCGGTGGGGATACAAGCTTTGCCAATATGCACCTTGCTTTTGATTCTCTGCCCCAAAATGAAAAAATTAAATTAAGTACGTTAGAAACAGTAAACAAAATTGAAGATTTTGCTTATATTGATGAGAGTGCAAGGGAAAAGTTTGGTAAATTACCAATACACCCGCTGATACGCACGCATCCCGACACTGGGCGAAAAGCCATTTATGTGCACCCAGGGAAATTGGAAAAAATCGTAGGCATGGAGCCAGCAGAAAGTCAGGACATTATTCAGACTCTATTAGATAAAGTACTCACACCGGATATTTGCTACAGACACAAATGGAGAGAAGGAGATCTCTTGTTATGTGATAACCGGGCTGTCTTGCATTTAGCTCACCATGATTACGACCTAAATGAAGGTCGAATAATGCATCGTATTTTGATAAAGGGTGAACGGCCCGTTTGACTGCTTTGAAGCGGGCTGAGCATTAGTTAGGTAGAGAAAACTCTCATGTTAAAGGTAAAAAGGCATAGAGGCGTTTTTAATCCAAATAATAGTTCCCCTTACGAATTAAGCAGGACGCGCATAGAGAATTTTGTCAGGTGTCCAGCTTGTTTTTATCTGCAGCAAGTAAAAAAAGTTACCTTCCCGAGCATTCCCGGTTTTAACATAAATGAAGCAACGGATGTGTTGCTGAAACGTGACTTCGATGAATGTCGGGCAAAAGGGACATCTCATCCCTTTTTAAAAGCTCAAGGGTATGGGCATTTAATCCCATTCGATCATGAAGACTTTGACCTTTGGACGCAGAGTTTACATTTTGGGGCAAAAGGCCGTTTTCACACAATACACGAGGAAACTAACTTGAAAATTGGTGGTGGCATTGATGATGTTTGGTTAAATACAAATACGGGAAAACTGCATATAGTTGACTATAAAAGCACGTCACTAAAAACCGCAGGTAAAAACATAACTTTAGATGATCCTTGGAAAATTAGCTACAAACGTCAAATGGATTTATATGTTTGGGTAATGAGGAGAAAGGACTTTGATGTCTCGGATATAGGATACTTTTTATACTGTGACGGTGATCGTTTTACTTCCAACTCTTTCCTCGGGTCTGAAAGTGCTACGATGGAATTCAAAATGTCGATTTTACCTTATAGCGTCCGTCTCGAATGGATTGAACCCACTTTGTTCTCGATTCAAGAAACGTTGTATTCCCTGACAATGCCAAGACATAGCGAGTATTGTGAATATGGAAAATTTTTTGAAGATGTTCATAATGCCACAAAGGTTTTATAACTAGCCTACACCACGCCCAAATGCTCAACGCGGGTAGGTAATTATTTCCAATTGATATTTTCAGAATTTTGAGATTTAGATTGTCCCATATAAACGATCGCCAGCGTCTCCAAGACCAGGAGTAATATAGCCGTTATCATTCAAACATTCATCTAAACAGCAAGTGTAAATTTGAACGTCGGGATGTTTTTGTTCTAAAGCCTTCACTCCCTCTGGCGCAGCTAATATAGATGCAAAAACAACATTAGTAGCTCCGTGCTTCTTAATAATTGAGATTGCTGCGTTTGCAGAGTTTCCAGTGGCAAGCATTGGATCCAAAATAATAGTTTTTGCATTTCCAATGCCTTTGGGAAGGTTTATGTAGTAATCATGCGCTTTAAGCGTTTCTTCATCACGATATAGTCCGATGTGTCCGACTAAAGCACTCGAAACAATCTCAATAAATCCATCTAACATTCCATTTCCAGCTCGTAATATTGGAACAAGACATACAGTGTTTTCGCATAAAACTGGTGATCTCATGGATTGAATCGGTGTATTCGTAATTATGTGTTTCAGTGGTAAGTCACTGAAGACCTCGTATGACATTAGAATAGAAATTTCTTTTAGAAGTCGTCGGAAGCTATTAGATGGCGTGTTAGTACACCTCATTAAAGTTAGTTTATGTTGAATTAGTGGGTGATCAAGAATTTTCAATTGCCCTTGGCCGCTCATCGTTTCCTCGCTGAAGTCAATTTGGGATCAAAAAAACATTCTCATGCAATCAGTTAATCCAAGGCATCGGTCTCTTCTAACTCTGGTTCTATATGCCTTGCAAAAAATATAGACAGCTCGTAAAGAATGATGATTGGAACAGCCAAGAGGACTTGGCTGATCACGTCGGGCGGAGTAACGATTGCTGCGAGAACAAACGCAAATAAGATAGCGTATTTCCTTTTTTTCTTTAAACCTTCTGCGTTAGTGATACCTACCTTTGTAGCTAGAAGTAAAAAGATAGGTAGCTCAAAACAAATACCAAAAGCCAAAATCAACCCCATGACCAACGAGAGGTATTCGTTGACTTTAGGTTCCAATTCCATTGGCAGGGTACCCTGGCCGCCTATTTGCTCGAAACTGACAAAAAACTCCCAAGCGATAGGAATAACGACGTAATAAACTGTTACAGCACCTAAAAGGAATAAAACCGGCGTCGCCAGGAGAAAAGGCAAAAACGCTCTTTTTTCTTTTGTATATAAGCCAGGTGCAACAAAACGCCATATTTGAGTTGCAATTAATGGGAACATCAAAAAAACCGCACCAAAAAAAGCAACCTTAACTTGTGTGAAAAAAGCCTCATGTAGACCAGTGAAAATCATTCGCCGTTGCCTCCCGTCACTCCCAATATTGGCGAGTGGTTCCACTAGAAAATTATAAATATTCTGCGAGAACGCGTAACAAAGGAAAAAAGCAAATATCACTCCAACAAAACAAAATATCAGTCGCCGGCGCAACTCACCCAAGTGATCGAGTAGGGGCATTGTAGTATCTTTCGAACCGGTACTGGTCATTTGTATTTATACTTCCGTATCAAATGCTTTTCTAAGTTTATTTTTTATGTGCTTGATGCTCAAAATTTTTAGAATCTGCTTCTAAGTCCAAGTATTCAGTATTTGTATTTATAACCGCTAATTCTGTTTCTTTTGCGGTGACCGCAAGCTCCTTAGTTATCTCATTGACCCCAGTTTCCTTTATACTTTCTTCGAGAGAATGTTGAAAATCTTTTACAATATTTTTTGTTTGAAATACCCAACGTGACAGGGAACGAATTACCACCGGAAGATCTTTTGGACCTACAACTATAATGGCGATAAGTGTTATAAAAAATAATTCTTGCCAGCCAAGGTCTAACATACCGATCCCTACCTTTCTAATTCTGATGAATGGTTATTGAAAACTATTTCAATTAAACGCTTGCTTATGAACTTTGTTTCGCTCCTTCTCCTTTTTTTGATTTAACGGTCTGAGCCTCGATAAGTTCAATTTCTTCTATTTCTTCTGTTTCGGGAAATTCATCATTATTATTCATGCTTTTTCTGAAGTTTTTGAGACCTTTTCCAAGGTCACCCATTATGGAGGCAATTTTCCCTTTTCCTCCAAACAAGACCAATACGATAACAAGCACCACAAGCCAGTGCCAAATGCTAGTAAAACCCATTTTCTTCTCCTTTGTTGTTAAAGTTTAATTTAAATCGTCTATTCCTCGGCTGTAGATGGGAAAGTGGTGACCCAGTGCCTTGCAATATCAATTCTGCGGCACAACCAGATTTCTTTGTGCTGCTGAACATAGTCTAAAAACTTCTCGAGGGCTTTTATGCGTCCTGGTCGTCCAATTAGCCGGCAATGTAATCCAATGGACATCATCCGGGGCGTGTTGGCGCTTTCCTCATAAAGTACGTCAAACGCATCGGTTAGATATGACAAAAATTGGTCTCCAGAATTAAAGCCTTGAGCAGTAGCAAACCGCATGTCATTTGCATCTAAAGTATATGGAACGACCAGATGATTTACGCCATTTACATTTGACCAAAATGGTAAATCATCGTTGTAATCATCCGCATCGTACAAAAACCCGCCTTCTTCAACAACTAAGCGACGGGTATTCTCGCTCGTCCGTCCAGTATACCAACCTAGTGGTCTTTCTCCTGTAACTTCCTTAATGATTTTGACAGCCTCTGCAATATGCTGGCGCTCAATTTCTTCCGGCACACCACTGTAGTCGATCCACCTTAAACCATGACTGCATATCTCATGGTTCGCCTCTAGCATTGCTTCGGCAACATTCGGGTTCCTTTGTAAGGCCATGGCTACTGCAAAAACCGTAAGTGGAATATTTTTTTTCTTGAAGAGATCTAGTATGCGCCACACCCCAACACGGCTCCCATATTCATAGATTGATTCCATACTCAGGTGCCGCTTTCCAACCCACGGTGCAGCGCCGACTATTTCAGATAAGAATGCCTCCGATGCTTCATCACCGTGTAATATATTATTTTCTCCCCCTTCCTCATAATTAAGTACAAACTGAACTGCTAATCTTGCACCATTTGGCCACTTAGGATTGGGAGGGTTGTTTTTATAACCAACCATGTCTCTGGGATATTTGCTGATTTCCATTATTTTAGTAATCCTTGGGTATTGGCGTTGAGTATCCCCCAACTTTACTGGTTTTTAATCCAGCTCCAATGAGCGCTTCAACAATTTTTAAGGCACTGACAACGCCATCGACAACGGGTATTCCGGCTTCTTTTGATAGCCAATGGGTAAGATCAGTCATGCCAGCACATCCTAGTATAATGGCCTCACATCGGTCCTCTTCGATAGCACTTTTGATTTCAATAAGGAGATTATTTTGGGCTCTTGTTTCATCATTTTCTAATGCAAGCACTTCTATATTTGCCGAACGAACTTTGCGGCAATACTTTTCCATACCATACTTTGACACGAGATCCTCAATAATTGGAATAGATCGTGGCAATGTCGTAACAATAGAAAAATTATGGGCGATCATACTAGCCATATGCAACGAGGCCTCGCATATACCAACCACTGGGCCTGTTGCAATTTCCCTGCAAGCGTCAATTCCCGTGTCATCAAAGCAAGCGACAACAAATCCATCGAAGTCATTTTTTTCACCCCATTTGATTTTTTCAAGTAAACCTGGCAAGCTCATGGCTCCATCGTAATGGCCTTCAATGCTAGGCGGACTGTTAGACGGATTTAATGTTTCCACAAATGTCCCAGATGCTTTATGCGAATCAACAAACTTAGCTATTTTGTCTGTCATTGTTGAGGTTGAATTAGGGTTGATCACAAGGATTTTGGGACCATCGGTTTCAGATTTTGGTGGGTTAATTTTTGCCTGCTTATTCATCTCTTTGTTTCCATGTCGGGTTAAAGTTCCTTCTTTGCTTATATGAGGCCTTTCCCTGAATCATCTCCAAATTTCTTTTTGCGTTTTTCAAGAATAACAATCACGCCAAAACAAATGGCTATTATACTAAACGAAACGAAAGTCGTCAGTGTTCCAAGTGCGTAGAGTGTTGGTGTGGTGACGGTAGTTGTCATTCCGAAAATTTCTAAAGGAAGCGTATTTTTGCTTCCAACTGAAAGAAGAGAGCGGGCAAATTCGTCAAAACTTAGCGTAAAGCCGAAGAGCCCTACACCAACCAGACTTGGCCCAATAATTGGTAACAAAACAAATCTTAGAACTTGCCAGTTCGTCGCGCCAAGATCACGAGCGGCCTCTTCGTATGATTTATCGAAGCGATTGAAGACAGCAAACATTATCAGTAGTCCAAAAGGAAGTGTCCACGTGAGATGAGCACCAAGACCGGAGGTGTACCAGTGTCCTTCCAAACCCAAGCGGTCAAATAAAAGCCCAATGCCCAGTGTTAAAAGTATTGATGGTATTATTAAGCTTGAAATTGTTAAGTAAAATAAACTGTTGGAAAATTTAAATTTTTTACGAAATGCCATTCCGGCAGAAAGCGATATGACGACTGTCGCAACCATCACGATGACAGCCAAGGTTAGTGATCTTGAAAAGGACCCCTGAAAGTCCCCCACTCGCTGCTCCTGAAATAGTTTGCTAAACCAATGTGTAGAAAATCCGTTCATAGGAAATGTGAGGCCTCCATTTGGACCTTGGAAGGATAACGTAATTATAGCGAACATTGGTCCGTAAAGGAAAAACACGAAAAGGCAAAAAAATGTAGCTAAGATATAGAAGGATGTTTTACGGTTTTTGCTAAACATTTTATTCTAAAGTTCCTTACGGATGTTTATTGTCCGCATAAGAATAGCTACCATTCCCAAGACTACACATAGCAATATTATGGCATCAGCAGCAGCAGCAGGATATTGCAGTAAAGCGCGTTTATTGTTCATAGCAAGGCCGACAGATGCACTTTGTCCACCTGACATTGCTTGCACGGTTATGAAATCGCCCATAATTAGGCTAACAACAAAAATTGTACCAATTGCGATACCAGGTAGGCATAAGGGGACGATTACATTTATAAGAATTTGCAGGCTATTTGCTCCCATGTCTTGTGCGGCTTCGATTATAGACTTGTCAATTCGCATCATGGAGTTGAAAATCGGGACTAGCGTAAAAAGCGTGTATAAATGCACAAAAGCCAATATTACTGCGAAGTCTGAGTAAAGGAGCCATTCAAGAGGTTCACTTATAACACCAAGTTCTAATAAAAGAGAGTTCACCAACCCATTTCTGCCTAGCACTGGTATCCAGGCAATCATTCGAATTATATTTGATGTCCAAAATGGGATAGTGCAGATTAAAAATAATATAATCTGCCACCTCAGGGTTCTGACATGAAATGCGAGAAAATAGGCCAGTGTAAAGCCAATTATTACGGTGAATAACCAGCCTAAAAATGCAAATTTAAATGTGTTCAAGTAAGTCGAATACGTAACACCAGACTCAAATATCTCTATGTAATTCGTCAGAACGAAGTCTGGTATTAGACTAAATTCTGTATAATCCCAGAAGCTTACCGCAAGAATAATTACCACTGGGGCTACAAGAAATAGAACAAGTACTGATAATAATGGCAGTATCTGAAGCTGGATATTCATTCTTTTCTCAACGAACGTAATAATATCCCGGGCAAAATAATACCCGGGATATTTTCAACTTTTGAACTGATGCTATTGTATGTTTTAAGCGGCGATGAATTCATTCCACTTACGCACCATGTAGCGGTTCTCCTTCATCACGGAGTTCCAGCATTCGACTTTACCCATTCGATCAAAGAAAGAACCGCCATCTCTTACTGCTCCGGCTTTTTCAAGCTTATTACCAAATGGATCTATGATGTCGGATTTGGCTGGTTTGCCTTCGTACCAGTAACCCCACTCATCAGCACTCATAAATTGTTTTGATGTCTCAGGAGCAGCCGAATAGTAACCTTGGCGCATAAGAAGGCCGCCAACCCAACCGGATAGATACCAGTTTATATATTCATAGGCTGCGTCTAATTCTAATCCTGAGAGGCTTCGCGATAGACCTAAGCCGCCGCCCCATGAGCGATATCCCTCCTTAAGAGGTTGGTAAATACACGGGATGCCTTGGGATCGCACCTTTGTAATAGCCGGAGACCACATTGATTGAATGACGACTTCACCTGATGCCATTAGGTTTACAGATTCGTCGAAGGACTTCCAAAACGCTCGAAATTGTCCAGACTTCTTCGCATCTGTGAAAATCTTCATGGTCTTGTCGATCTCTTCTTTGGTCATATTCCCTTTATCGCCATAACTTACTTCGCCCATGGCTTCACAAACCATTGCTGCGTCCATGATGCCAATGGATGGAATATTTAAAATTGACGCTTTCCCCTTAAACTCTGGATTGAGCAGTTCCGCCCAGGAATTTATCGGGCGTTTTATCAAGTCGGGCCTTATTCCCAAAGTGTCTGCATTGTAAATAGTAGGGACAAGCGTGTACCAATTATTTTCTGTTGTGGAAAATTCCTTAGAATCAAGTGATTTCGCAAAACCGACTGTGTGAGGAGCAGTACCTTGCGCGATCTTAGAGGTTGGGGTTAGCTTACCGCTTTTAAAAATCCCTACTATTTTGTCGTAATATTTCAATTTGCTAACATCAAACGGCTGTAGATTACCTGACCCCCAAATCTTCTTAACCGTAAAATATTCGATGTCAGCAATATCAAAGGATTTCGGTTGCGTAACAACCCTTTGTGCTGTCGTATCAGTATCAAGAGCGGTCATTTCGAGGGTAAAACCAAGATCTTCCTTAACTTTCTTTGCGATTTCGTTAATGTTTGAAACCCCGGTTCCAAATTGTCGGAGGGTAACATTTTTAATATTTTGCGCCCAAATTGTTGGGAAACCAGTTAATAAGCCCGATCCTAAAGCTGCGCCACCAACAGCAGCTGTTGTTTTTAAGAATTTTCGGCGATCTGCG
>NZGS01000014.1 GCA_002690995.1 Rhodospirillaceae bacterium | reverse complement strand
TCTGAAAGGTTACACCGATGCCAAAGTTTGACTACGATCTCATAACAATCGGTGCTGGTTCTGGCGGAGTGAGGGCTTCACGTCTTGCAGGTGCTTACGGAGCTCGCGTGGCTATCATAGAAGAGTTGAGAGAAGGCGGTACCTGTGTCCTTAGAGGATGTGTCCCAAAAAAACTATTAGTTTATGGGAGCCACGTCGCCGAAGAGCTTTCAGACGCAGAGGGTTATGGCTGGAAATTTGATGGAACCAATCATAACTGGGCAAGAATGATTGAGGCAAAAAACAAGGAGCTCGATCGGCTTCACCAAATATATGTAAATCTTCTCGATAATGCTGGCGTAGAAAGGATCAGCGGACGGGGTATATTGACTGACAAACATACCGTTAAAATAGGAAGAAAAGAAATTACGGCAGAACGAATTTTAATTGCGGTAGGAGGATGGCCATATAAGCCAGATATCCCGGGTATTGAGCACTCTATCAGTTCAAATGAAGCACTAGAATTGAGTGAGAGACCCAAACGTATTGTAGTAGTCGGATCAGGTTATATAGCAGTTGAGTTTGCCGGTATCTTTGCAGGGTTTGGCTCTGAAGTAGACATTGTTTTCAGAGCAGAAAAAGTATTGAGAGGATTTGATATTGATCTACGAAACGCGTTAATGGAAGAAATGGCGAAGAAAGGAGTGAGAATTCAGACGCAGTGCTTGCCCGAGCGCATTGAGAAAAACAAGGCAGGATATAAAGTGTACCTCTCAAATGGTAAATATATTGAAGCGGACCAGGTACTTTATGCCACTGGAAGAGTTCCAAATACAAAAGGCTTAGGCCTGGAAAGGGTAGGTATAAGTCAGCGCGAAAACGGCGCTATTGTGGTAAATGAATGGAACCAATCAAACATTAGCAATGTTTATGCTTTAGGAGATGTGACGGATCGAATTAATTTGACGCCAGTGGCAATTGCAGAAGCCCAAGCTTTTGCCGAAACAGTATTTAATAATGCCCCAAAAAATATGGATTACCAAGACATCCCGTGCGCTGTTTTTAGTCAGCCACCGATTTCCTCGGTAGGCCTTTCGGAAGAGGCAGCGAGAGAGAAATTCGATGAAATAGACGTGTATGTATCGGGATTTCGTCCAATGAAATATACGATGACAGAAAATATGGAGCGCGGACTTCAGAAACTTATTGTAGAGAAAAGTTCGCAACGCGTTATTGGAGCGCATATGATCGGGGTAGACGCACCAGAAATAATTCAGGGTATCGCAATCGCCATTAAGGCAAAAGCAACGAAGTTAGACTTTGATGCCACCATCGGAATACACCCAACAGCCGCAGAAGAATTCGTTACAATGAGGCAAGCTCGATCTGACTAAAGTTTTGTATGTCAAGTAAGGCAGGTAATTTCAGCAAAATAGATCTTGGTTATACAAACTAGCTTATAAGTTCTGTATATTTTGCCAGCCATTCTTTTTGTAGGATTTCTTCTTTAGCTCCGTGGTCGTATGCGGGAGATAAAATAAGTTGCGCCTTGGAAATTGTCACATGGAAAATCCCATGAACACCGTCTAGTAAATAATCAAAATCTCTAAAATTGTTTTGTAATATTGTGAATTCCTTAGAATCAGGACCCATGTAAGTAGCAACTCCAGTAAGTCTACAAGCTTTACGGCGAAAAACATCTACATAATTTAGTTCGACATTAGGATTTGCTTTTATATTTCGTCTTGTTTTTGGCGATCTAATATCTAGAAATGCTATCTCGCTGGGGCTAAGGACTACGGAGGTAGCTTTTGGTGAGACGGCTGGCTTACCTTCTGGTGTCACAGTAGCTACCAACCCTATTGTATTCTCACATATTAAAGTTCTCATTTCAGATGTTAGCATTTACTACCTCTTTATGGTTTTTTGTTCCAGGTATCCCGTAGAGAAATGGTGCGATTATAGATGTGTTTTTCGGGCGTAGTATCCGGGTCTTTGTAAAAGTATCCTAATCTTTCGAATTGGATGGGTACGTTGTCATCTAAAGTAATCAAGTCAGGCTCGATTTTGCAGTTTTCTAAAACCTCTAGTGAATTTGGATTAATGTCCTCAATAAAATCACGGTTTCGACCGGGAGACGGTGTATTATAAAAAGAGTTATAGACCCTAACTTCTGCATCTTTTGCATGCTCTGCTGACACCCAGTGGATGGTTCCTTTTACTTTTCTCCCATCAGGCGCATTACCCCCCCGCGTTTCGGGATCGTACGAACATCGCAGTTCAACGATTTCTCCATCTTCGTCTTTGATTACAGCATTACATGTTACAAAAAATGCATAGCGTAATCGAACTTCCTTACCTGGCGCTAGACGGAAGAATTTCTTCGAGGGTTCTTCCATGAAGTCATCTTGCTCGATCCAAATTTCTTTTGAGAAAGGTATTTCCCGTTGTTCTTGTTTATCTGAATTGGGATTATTTAAAGCTGGCAACCATTCAATTTTTCCTTCTGGGAAGTTTTCTATTACAACCTTTAGAGGTTTTAATACAGCAAGTCTTCGTTCAGCACTGTAATTTAGATTATCTCTTATGCAGTGCTCCAATAATGCAAGCTCCACTTCGCCTTCATTTTTTGATACAGAAACTCGCGATACAAAATCTTTTATTGCTTCTGCTGGAACGCCTCGCCTTCTCAGACCTGAAAGAGTAGGCAGTCGTGGATCATCCCAACCACTCACATGTTGTTCCATCACTAACCGAGTGAGATTTCTTTTAGATAAAACGGTGTGGCTAATTTGTAATTTTGCGAATTCGTATTGTTTTGGCTCAGATGGAACAGGCAAAGCTTCGATAAACCATTCATAAAGTGGCCGATGATCGGCAAACTCCAATGTACAAAGTGAATGAGTGACACCCTCTAATGCATCTGTTTGTCCATGTGCAAAGTCGTAGGTTGGGTAAACACACCATGTGTCACCTGTCCTAGGATGATGTGCATTCAGGATTCGGTAGATAACAGGGTCGCGTAGGTTAATATTACCAGAACCCATGTCTATCTTAGCTCGTAATACTCGCTCTCCTTCTGGAAACTTACCATCTCTCATATCATGAAAAATTTGAAGGTTCTCTTCAGTCGACCTATTGCGATAAGGGCTATCCCGACCAACGTCTGTAAGGGTGCCCCTATATTCCCGAATTTCATCCGCTGTGAGGTCGTCGACGTAAGCGAGTCCGTTCTTAATTAGGTACACCGCCCATTCAAAAAATTGATGAAAGTTGTCAGATGCGTATTTGGTTTGGCCGGACCAATCAAATCCAAGCCATCTCACGTCCTCTTCTATAGACTTGATAAATTCTAATTCTTCCCTAGCTGGATTTGTGTCATCAAACCTGAGATTACAAATTCCGTTAACTTCCTCAGCGATTCCGAAATTTAAACAAATTGATAGCGCGTGGCCTATATGCAAGTATCCGTTAGGTTCAGGAGGAAACCTTGTAACGATTTGCTCACAGTAACCGCTTTTTAGGTCGGAATATATTTGTTCTCGAATAAAATCAGATGATTTTTTGTCTTCGATACTGGCCTCGTCGCTCATTATTTATTCGCAACCTTAAATTTGAGCAGGCAATCGCCTTGCAATGTTGTTCGCTATCGGTACTTTTGATTAGATTACTAAACAGCGGGACCTTTTACCATAGCTGCTTCAACAAGGTCATCAACTGAGATCGAGGGGGCAGACCAAACATCTCCAGTATCTGTCTCTCCTAATTTAAAGCCAATATACTTTTGCTTTGCAATATCATCACAAATCGCACGATATCTAGCCATGCCACCGGCATACGGCATAAAAACGCGAGGTTTACCGGGAATGTTAGCGCCATAATACCAGGTATGTTTTGCATGCGGCATAAGCGTTACATCTGCACACTCGTTTACATGAGATACCCATTTGTCCATGGAGTCCTTTGTCGCTTCTATAGAAGCTATCTTATTATCTTCAAGAAATGAGATGCAATCTGTCACCCATTCCACATGCTGTTCAATGGCTACTGGCATATTACAAAGAACAGAGGGACTGCCTGGTCCTGTGATGGTAAACAGATTTGGGAAGCCAGGTATCTGGAGGCCAAGATAGCTTTTGGGTCCAGCCTCCCAAATGTCCGCAAGCTTTATACCATCTCGTCCTTCGATGTTTAAGCGCAACAAGGGGCCTGTCATCGCATCAAAGCCAGTAGCAAAAACGATTATATCCAGTTCATATTCAGCGTTGCCGGTTTTCACACCCTTTGGAGTGATGCATTCGATCGGTGACGAGCGGACGTCAACTAAATCTACATTATCCCGATTGTAGGTCTCAAAGTAGTTGGTATCAATTGGGGGTCTTTTCGTTGCATAGGGGTGGTCGATGTCAGTCAGCAAATCGGCTGTCTTTGGATCCTTAACTATTGACCGAATTTTTCTTTTTATGAAATCGGCTGCCACATCATTGGCGTTTTTGTCGAATGCTATGTCCTGAAAGCAGGCTCTAAACCCTAAGCCACCATGTTCCCATGCTTCTTCGAATATTTTTTCTCGTTCAGCATCATTTACGTCAAAAACTTTTCGCTCTGATATAACAAATGGGTGCCCGTTGGGTGTCGTTCTAATAGTTTCTTTAATATCTGCTCGGTTTGCATCTAGATATTCTTGAAACTCCTTACTAAGGGGACCATTCTTTGCAGGAACGCTGTAGTTGGCGGTTCTTTGAAATACCGTCAAGTGTTTTGCTGTTTCTGCTATTACCGGTACAGCTTGTATCCCTGTTGATCCAGTTCCTATCTGTCCAACACGTTTGCCCGTAAAGTCGACGCCTTCATGAGGCCATTGGCCGGTGTGATACCATTCTCCTTCAAAACTTTCGTGTCCCGGGAAGGTTGGAATATTGGTTGAAGATAAGCAACCAACTGCTGTTATCAAATAAGTGCATTCAAAGCATTCACCTTGCTCTGTTTCAACTGCCCAGACGTTTTCACTCGCGTTATATGTTGCAGAGCAAACTCTTAGATTAAAATTTATATCGCGCTTAAGGTCGAGTTTATCGGCTACGAAATTTAGGTATCTTACGACTTCAGCGTGGCCCGGATATCGCTCTGACCATTTCCATTCTTTTAAAATTTCATCAGAAAAGTAGTATGAGTAGGAGTGACTTTCTGAGTCGCAACGTGCGCCAGGGTAACGGTTCCAATACCATGTTCCTCCAACGCCATCACCGGCTTCGACAACTTTGACTGATAGTCCCACTTTGTCTCGGAGACAAAGTAGTTGATACAGGCCGGAAAAACCTGCGCCAATAATTAAAGCATCCAGCTTTGTTATTCTTCCTTGGTTTATCTTTTTTTGATTGCTCAAAACTCCGTCTGGCATAGCTTCAAATTTCCTCAATAGGCTAAAGTTTAAAAAAATATCAATGTTCGTGTATCACATAATTAAAAATACGAAAAAACACCCCGATACTCAAGCTTATCTGTAAATACGTGCTTGATAATTACCTAGTTTTGCTAACATTTCTAGCAGAATTAGCTAATGTTGGGCTATTGTTTTTTCCGTTACCTTTCGACACGACGTTTTACCGGGATGCTATGAAATAATGACTGTTTGGCACGAACTTCATACGGGCGTAGTTCACCCGTGGCTCTGTGACCAATTTGGACATCTTAACGTTAGAAACTATGCTGTACTCTTTAATGAAGCTCAGTTCTTTGCTTATGCACGTGCTGGATTTCCACAGTCAGTAGCTTTAAAATATGGAGGTCACGGTGTCGCTGCTATTGGTAGAACAACTTTCATAAAAGAGTTACCTGCTGGGTCTCTAATTAAAATAGACGGAGGCATGGTAGCATCTTCAACAAAAACATTCACATTTTTATTAAGAATGTTTAATGAAGAGACTGGCGAGTTGCATGCAACATTTGAGTGCTTAGAGGTTTTCTTCAATCCCGATACTCGATCATCAATACCCATCCCGGATGAGCTTCGCCCAGTTCTTGAAAACCAAATAAAAAATGGGGAATCAATATCACTGAAGAGCGAGTTGCCGCGCAGTATTAAGCCAGCATCAAACTGGGTTGAAACACATACTGGAGTTTGTTTCCCCTGGCACTGCGATCAGTTTCATCATATGAATGTTCGCTGGTACGCTCATTTTTTTGATGATGGTATGTTTCACTTATGGCCTAAATTAAAGGTTAACTGGAAAGCGATGGAAGAGCTAGGCCTGCATACAGTGACAGCATCAACAACGACGTATTTCCAGAAAGAAGTACAGGCTGGTGGTCTTTTTAAAATAGAAGGTGGTGTTATCGAATGCGGAAACAAAAGTGTAACGTTTTCGCAGCGCATGATTAATGTTGAAACATCTGAAATCCATGCATCGCAGTCCGTTACGGAAGTATTTTTTAACCCAGATACGAGACGGGCTGCTCCAATCCCAACTGACCTTAAAGAAATCATTCAAAATAATCTTGCCTCATAACTTATACTGGACCGTAAGCAACCTACTGCTGAATTTATGCTATGCAAAGTCGCGAGGTTGCGGAAACACCTGCGGCAATAAATAAATTAAAAAATATTGGACTATCAAATGACCTTAGAAAACTTGCGGCAGAAAATTGTTAAGTCAGTAAGCAATTACATATTCTACGGTTGGATTATTCTTCTTATCGCTGCGGTGGGTATTTTTGTAAGCGGGCCCGGCCAATCCCATACTTTTAGTGTGTTCATTAGCCCAATTTCGAAAGATTTAAACCTAAGTGCCACGGCGATTTCATCCGCTTATGGTTTGGCAACCTTAGTTGCGGCACTTGGGCTCCCCATGGTTGGACGACTTGTTGATATGCACGGCGCCCGCCGTGTCATGGGAACGGTTGTTGTTCTTTTAGGGTTTGCTTGCATCGCTTTCGGCTTTTCTCCCGGTCTGATTTGGTTGGCCTTAGGATTTGGTGCGCTCCGTTTCCTTGCCCAGGGTTCCTTAATGCTGAATTGTACAAATATTATTTCCCATTGGTTTAGCCGAAAACGGGGCGTTGCAATGGGGTTAATGCTGCTTGGCTTTGCCGTTTCTATGGCTATCCATCCCCCAGCTTGTCAGTGGCTTATAGAGCAAGTTGGGTGGCGTCAGGCTTGGTTTTGGCTGGGCGTTTCGACTTGGCTTTTAATGTTGCCGCTAATTTTGATCTTGCTACATAATGCGCCCGAGGCACTTAATTTTCACCCCGATGGTATTAAAGCGGAATTGACAAGCGATAATGCTGATGATGGCAAGCACTCCGCCGAATTCGGTTTTACTCTTAATGAAGCTTTAAAAACATCTACTTTTTATATTGTCGCTGCAGGCCTCTGCACGCTGTCGATGCTCGTAACTTCTCTACACTTCTTTCAAGTCCCAATTTTTGAGCATCAAGGATTGAGCCCTGTCATAGCGGCTTGGATGTTCCCCTTGTCGGCTATAGTTGCGGTTATTACTCAACCTTTTGTAGGGCGCAGTTTAGATAAGTATCCAACACCAAGGGTGTTTTTGGTTGCGCTAGCCACTTTGTTTGGGTCACTGGTTTCAATGGCTTTTGTCAGTGATCTTCTAACTGCACTTGTTTATGCTATTATTTTTGGCTTGAATAACGCTTTCAATATCACACTTTTTGGTTATATGTGGCCAAGATACTTTGGACGGAAACATATCGGCTCTATTCAGGGAACTGGACAAATGATTGGAGTAGTAGGAGCCTCCTTAGGACCATTGCCTCTTGGTATAGCGTTTGATTTATTTGGAGATTACCAACTTACGTTACTAACCTTGGCAGGATTGCCAGTTGTCGCGGGTGTTTTAACACAATTCTTGAAAGAGCCGACATCTGCTGAAAAAGATAATGTATCTTAAAACCGTGAGAATGAAGGGAGTATAATTCTGATGCATGAAAAGAGTTCCCGCGTAATGGTAGAAGCGTGTTTAGAATCGATTTCGAAAAATGAAGACAAAATTAATTCGATGATCACGGTTACTGCCGAAGATGCATTGCGACAGGCCGATGAGGCAGATAAAGCTATGGAAGAAGGCAGATGGTTAGGGCTGCTGCACG
>NZGS01000013.1 GCA_002690995.1 Rhodospirillaceae bacterium | reverse complement strand
CGTTGTCCGGGCTGGTTATTATCGTGGCCCCTGGGTCGGTTGTCGCGTTGTCCGGGCTGGTTATTATCGTGGCCCCTGGGTCGGTTGTCGCGTTGTCCGGGCTGGTTATTATCGCGCCATTCCCTGGAGTTGGTGAAACGATAGTATCACACGGTTGCTCGATGGTTGTGCACTCATCATTTGTTCCATTGGATCCATCGGGTGGTGGTAAAAGACCTGCTTGCCCATCAGGTGGTGGTAAAAGACCTGCTTGCCCATCAGGTGGTGGTAAAAGACCTGCTTGCTCACCAGGTGGTGGTAAAAGACCTGCTTGCCCATCAGGTGGCAGTGGAAAGCCTTCTTGCCCTCTAGGTGGTGGAAAAAAAACCACCTGGCCACCAGGCGGGGGTGCAAAACCTCCTTGGCCATCAGGAACAAAAAAAGCGGGGTCTGCCAGTGCTGGATCTGTTATACTAAACCCTCCTGGGCCTCGGTCACGGTTAAAGGTGCCATCAGGATTTTGGATTGGGGGCCCTAAGGCAATACCAGCATTGCTATCTTGGAATATAGCATTGACACCGGCTACTTCCTCTGGACTGAGATTTGCCAATGCTGATACAGGAACGCGTGCTAGAACTTCAGGTTCACGTATAAATGACTCGTTTCGTTCATTACCAATATCAGTCGAAATACCCGCAGGTGCCTCGCCAACAGGGCCACCGGGATTTGGGCCAGCTGGACCTGGCTTAGGCATTGGCATCATTGCCATTCCATCAATCCCAGAAGGTGTTGGTGGCATTATCATCTGTATATTAATCGGAGGTGCCATTTCCACCTTGCCCATGCCAGTATCCATCATTGCATCAATATTAATCGGCATAGGCATTGGAGCCGCCTGTGCCATTGGCATCGTTGGCATTTGTCCACCATCGCTCCCAGGCATTGGCATCATTGGCATTGGACCGCCTTCACCGCTAGCCATTGGCATCATCGGCATTTGCTCACCATCGCTTCCAGGCATTGGCATCATTGGCATTGGACCGCCTTCACCGCTAGCCATCGGCATCATCGGCATTTGCTCACCATCGCTTCCAGGCACTGGCATCATTGGCGTCGGCCCGGCTTCACCGCTAGCCATTGGCATTGGTCCACCATCGCCACCAGGCATTGGCCCACCTTCACCGCCGGGTATTGGCGCCGCGGCTGTTCCAGTTTTGCCTGTTTCATTATTCTGATTGGCTGTTTTATTAGGTTCCGTTCCACCTTTGTTTCCTGGGGGAGGTGTATCCTCCTTCTCTGGTGATGCTGAGTTTTCGCTTAATGCAGTATTCGAGGACTGTTCGTTAGTAGGAGCTTTTCCTTCACCTTTTTCCTCAGCGGGAGCACTAGAAGCGGTCGTTGTGGAAGATTTCTTATCATCCGAAGGCGTAGGTTGACTCTCTTCAGACTTTTGCGTCCCTGTTTTTTTTGGAGCCGTCGTTTCTTCAGCAGCTGCAGTTTTCTCCTCTGCTCCGCCTCCCTCTAACTTTTCTAAATTCTTTTTCATTTCTGCTCGGTCACGTTTTTGAGAGGGACCTGGTGGTTGACCACTCCCTGTAACGCTAATAAATCGCCCTGGTATACGAGTTGTAACCGTTACATTGTTCGCTGTGACGGTCATCTTATTACCAAATAGAAAATCAGCATTAAGCTTGCCATTAGCGGCCTGATCAACAACTACAATTCCGCCCATGACTCCAAGCGTAGCTACCGGTGTTTTCAATTTTATCGGTTTTCTCTTTGAAATACGTCCGCCAACGATACGGAAAACGCCCTTGGTTACACTTAGCGCCATATCACCTGTTCCTGCGTTTGGATCAAAAACGTATTTATCAATGGTCATATTTGCGTTTGGACCGATTGTTATGGCTGTTCCATCTTTAAACAGCAATTGCGTGCGGCCAACGGGGCCCGTTTCTACTTTCTCGTTAAAGTAAACTTCTAAACCTGTTTTTAATCGGCGCTGTACCATTTGAGGGGGTTCACCTAAAACCTTGTTTTTAACAATAGTCGTAACCCCGATCTTTGTGACATCCTTTGCGGCGAAAGCTTGTTGATAAGGATATGCTACCGTCAATGAGAAAATCATTAATGCAGGAGCCAACTTGCCCGAAAAATGTTCTCTATAAATAGTCATTTCTATTTCCTCCCAGCTTTAGGCTAGAACTGCTTTGATATCCCGATTGTAAGTGAAATATTATCATACTCAGAATTTGGTATATTTGAATCTACGCGGGTAAAACCAGCGGAGATAAGTACTGCCAATGTTTCTCCAGCTGGTATGGTCAAGGAAGGACTAAAACGCATTGTGTAATCATTCCTTGTTGTATCAGGGTCGATAGTTGGATTTGCGCCAGCGTATTCACGAAACGATCCGCCAAAACTCAATCTCGCCGAGAGGGGATCTTTAATTAAATTGAAGGGTGCATTGAAGGTTTTGTTAATAGTCGCATTTAGGCTATAATCTCTGTTGTTTTGAATGTTGGTTTTTGTTTCTTCCGTTGCGACAACAGATGACAATTGTATCTGCATTGTATTAGACGCAATATAACTTGCGTTGACTGTTAGGCGATTGCGAAAACCGTCTAAAATACTGGCGTCTTTGTTCTCACGTGCCATAACACGCGCATCTAAATTGAAATTTAAATTTTCTTTAGCTCTTATATCAGCGCTAAAACCTGCTCCATGACTGTAGTAACTTTCATCTTCACTTACTATTAAATAGTCACCGGTTAAAAAAGGACGGACAATCGGCTTGTTCAAAAAGTCTAACGGAATTGTAAATTTGGGACCGATGTTCGCATCTACTACCCGCGCATTTACAAATGTTTGATCTAACTGCTCGTTTCCATAGATGTTTAAGCTGGCCTCTAAAAGCTTTTTTGGTTCACTTTGGAAGTCATATGTATAGTTTATACTCCCGGAAACAAATACGTCGAAGTCCCCTTTGTTCGTAAATTCGTCTGGTAAAAACGAAGGTGCTCCAAAAAGTTTAACTTTCGTAGATCTGGGTCCCGAACTTGCGTTTGTTTGGTATTTTATTCCTGAGAACGTGCTCCCACTGAAACTATGGTTGGTGAGTCTGTTTTCTATCTCCTCGATAAAGGGGGCCGCTTTCTCAATAAGCACTTTTGGTGTCTTTTTATCTTCTAGCAATTCTTCAAAATAAGTTGCCGCTACGTCATACGAACCTAATTTGAAATACAATACGCCCAACTCGTAACGCACCCTTGGCAAATTTGGGTCAAGTATTAGCATGCGTTCAAGAGAAGATATCGCGCCTTCAAAATCGCCTGCTTTAATGGCTAGTCCAGCAAAAGAAAACGTTTTTTCCAAATTAGCTGGATCTTTGAACATAGTTTCAAAGGCTTTTTCATATGCCCTTCGTACTTTATCGGGTGTCCCGTCACTAACACCTTGCGCTAATAAATTGTTAGAGATCGAAAAACTGATAATAAGCGCTACAGAAAACAAAAATATCAAGCCGTGACGAGTCATCTATTTTATACAATCAGCCAAAATCTCTTAACAGACAGTGTTACAATAGAGTATTTATATCAAGATACTAAACCATTTCGGCTAAAATAGCTTCCAGACACTGACGTAAAACATTTATAAAACATCAATAGTTCGGTTCATTGGTTTGCTTGATGGAGATATTGAAATGAAAATAGGCTTTACCCGGCTAATACTGCGTATTTTACTAACGAATCGATAATGTTTTAGTTTATCTTTATAGGCGAGAGACCAGGGGTATTTAACAGATCATTCAGCAATAAAAAAATTGTACATAAAAATTTACAAAGTCTAAAAGGAGGATGACTTTTGATTAATCGACTTTTTGCCGACGATGTAAAGGAGCAATCCCGGCAGGTATTGGAAGTAATAAAACAAGAAGGCGTAGCTATTATTCCATTGGATGTCGCCTACGCTATTGTAGGAAATTCAAAAAAATCTATTGAAACCATATTCAAATGTAAAAACAGATCATTTGATAAGCCTTCTGGAATGTTTTCTAACTATGAGTTGTTAAAAGACATACAGGTAATTGCGTCATGGAAGCATGACATAATAAAGGCCGTAATTTTTGATAACGATCTGCCTATGTCGACGGTGGCGCCCTTTAAACCAGACCATCCCATGTTCAGGAATGTCGATAGTTGGGTTCTTAAAAATTCAACTAAGATTGGAACGTTAGATATGCTCCTCAACGCAGGTGAATTTCATAATGAAATGACTAAACAGTCAATGGAGTTAGAAATGCCTGTTCTTGGATCATCCGCAAACACTTCTCTTACCGGGTCAAAATACAACCTAGACGATATAGACCCGCCTGTCTTCGGAGCGGCGGATATTCTGATAGATGGAGGGACATCGAAGTACAAAAACGAGAAGGGCAGATCATCAACAATAATCGACTTTGGCAATTTTGAAACTATTCGGATTGGGGTTTGCTATGATAAAATCAGAACAATCTTCTCTAAATTTGGCGTCGATTTAGTTGAAGATAAAGACTGATTTAATTAATCTTAAACCCGTGAATCTTGGCCTTTATTAAACCGAATTTTGGCTTGGCGAAATATCTAGGATTAGTCGTTTTTAATATCTGTTAGGTAACCGATACGGATGATATATTTTCATAGGTCCATTTAGCTAGCTGGGTAGCAAAATAATCTTGTTCGCGTTGCCCTATAATCTGTATCCCAACAGGCAAATTGTCTACGCTGAGCATCGGAATAGTGACGCAAGGAGCCCCTAAGATGGAAGTTGCAAAATTAAAGGCAGGATCACCAGTGGGTCGTTTAACAAAGTGTGATTTATCATCATCTGCATTCCATATCGGAGCCGGACCGGGACATGAGAGTGTTATCATTCCATCTGCTAGAGTGGAGACCCGTTTATGAGCTTCGCGAGCATATTCCCGCAATAATAGATTTTTAGAATAGTCTTCGGGGGTCATAGCCTCTGCTAATGATAGCGAATCTTTTAACCGCTGGCTTACTTTATTTGGAGATTTATTAACGAGATTACCATACGTCCAATGGTTTTCCCAGCCTGTTATAGAATTAGCAATATCTCCCGCGTGACTTACTTTTTGTTCCAATTGCTCAACTAACTCCGACATTGACCGCTTAACTATCGTCACACCATTATTCTCGAATTGTGCAAGCAAGCGCAAAAAAGCTTCTTTTGTTTTGTTGCCAACAATATCCCAGCCTTCTGTTTCAAGAAATATCAATCGACCAGGCTTTATAGATGTTGGAAGTTTAGAAGGCCCTTGGAGACCAGTAAAATTTGGATCACCACCGGTCCGTTTGGCTATTTCTATAGCTACTAGCCACATATCCTCAATCGACCCGGCATGCGGTCCGTGAGTGCTCATAGACGTTGTTTGGCGTTCTCCTCTATGCAACCCTCCTTGGCTAGGTTTGAGCGCAAAATTTCCGCAGTAACCGGCGGGTCTAATAATTGATCCAGCTACCTGGCTTCCGATCGCAACTGGTAGCATCCTTGCAGCCACGGCGGCGGCTGAACCGGATGAGGAACCCCCAGGTGTTCTATCTAAATCAAATGGGTTTTTGGTTGGGCCAGGGTGAGACCCGCCTAATTCGGCTGTCACAGTCTTCCCTACGATAACAGCGCCGGCATCTCGGAGGGCTGATACCATAGCGTTATCGTTACCTGTGAAGTATCCCTCATACGCTTCACAACCCATTTCTGTAGGCATGTCACGTGTTTCCAATAAATCTTTTATCCCAATTGGTAGTCCATCGATAGCGGACAATTGTTGGCCATTTGCCCATCGCTTAGTACTTTCATCAGCTAATTTCCGAGCCGTCTCGGGTTGAGAAGTTACAAAGGCTTTTATTTCGCCGTCTTTACTGGTGATTTGATTAAGGCATTCTTCTAAATATGTTCTTGGCGTTCGCTTTGAATTTGAGAACTCATGGGTTATGTCAAAAAAGGTTAGCGCTTTGAACGTGTTACAATTGTATTCTGGCATTCGTATTAACTACCCGAGAATTTTTCCATATTATTGATAAGTTGAGTATATAAGTTTTATGATTACTAGGCACTTAAAACTTTTGGGCAACGATCGCGATAACGATAGAGTGATATCGAAATAGCTTTTAATAATACGATCATAAAAACTAGAAATTACTTGTCACTTATAATGTTTGGTAGGTCGATCATCCAAGGCACCCTAAATCGCTATCTTGTTGACCAAACGACCGTGAGCATGGTTTTTTAAAATATTGTAATTTTGAGAGAAGGATCAATGTCCATTAGTATTCCCGTGATTGACTTGAGCCCGTTTCGTAAAGGTACTTCTGGTCACAAAAAAAAGGTGGCGGAAGCTGTAGCGTCAGCTTGGGAGAAAATTGGTTTTCTTGTCATTGAAGGTCACGGTATAGATCCAGCTGAAGGATCTAAACTCTATAATAGTGCAATGAGTTTTTTCGACCTCTCACTTGATGAAAAGTTGGTCGTTCGTCGGCCTCGCAATGATCAAAACCGTGGCTATATACCTTACGGTGAAGAGACGTTAGCTCGAATGCATGGTGGTAATACGCCGCCAGATTATAAAGAAGTATTTGCCATAGGCCCTGACGATTTTCCCCCCACGGAATATTATACTGGGCCGCTTGCTTATCCCGATTTTGCATCCAATCTCTGGCCAATGGAGCCTGTCACTCTGCGATCCAATATGCTGACCTATTACGCATCGATGGTTGATTTATCTTGGCTTCTGGCGCAAATTTATGCAGTCGCTCTCGATTTGCCGGAAGATTTCTTTGCCGCAAAACTTAAACGCCATTCTTCACAATTACGGTTGCTTCACTATCCTGTGCCCGACGAACCATTTCAGCCAGGTCAATTGCGGTGTGGTGCTCACTCCGATTTGGGAATGACAACAATTTTGCGTAATGAGGAGGTGTCGGGTGGGTTGGAGGTGTTGACTCCAGAGGGTGATTGGCATGTTGCCCCAGCAATACCAAATACTTTTATTGTGAATTTAGGTGATCTAATGATGCGTTGGAGTAATGATCGCTGGCGTTCAACACAGCACCGCGTTGCCATTCCTGAAACTGATAAATGGTCGCAGAGCCGCCGGCTGTCTTTTGGGTTTTTCGTTGTGCCTGAATATGATGCGATGGTTGAGTGTGTGTCGAACGATGGTTCACCGGCCAAGTATCCGCCAATAACGGTGCGTGACTATCGCACCAATCGCTTCGCTGCGGGAGCGGGCCTGCAACCTACGGATAAGGCCCTAAGTTAAACTATGGAATGTTTCAGTAATATAGCCAAGATAAGCGTCGGAGGTTCGTCGTATAGATCGCATTTTTGCCGCAAGAATTTGGAAAATTTAAAAATCGTTTTGGCTTGTTTGGACTTGCTTTGCCTGAGCGATAGCAAAATATATGTTAAGGGTTATAATTGACGTTCCACTTAAGTGTTTTCTTTAATATAAGTTTTCCGAGCGGGGTGAGTTTTAAATCATGGCTCATAAAGTTAGTAATCTGAATGGTGATTTTGGTGTCATTATCGAAGGGGTGAGTAGGGAAGATTTATGTAGTTCTGAATTCAGGCAACAAGCACATCAACTTTGGATTAAAAATGGCGGCCTTATTGGTTTACGCGGTATTGACCTGAATAAATTAACGTCAAACGAGTTGATGGATTGGTCTGCCCACTTCGGTGATGTTGATCATGACAACTTCGTTGCCCGGGAAGATAAAAAAGTTGACGGTCTACCAATACTACGTATCGGAAACACACGGGATGAATCGGGAAAAAGCAATTCGAACTTTTCCAAAGTTCCTGCGCTACGTAATGACAACGACATGCGTTATAATCCAAAAACCCGAAGGCCAGTATGGCATACCGATTCAACGTTTCGTCGAGAACCACCGATAGGTTCGGTATTTCATTGCCGGAAAGCGCCGCCGTCTGGGGGAGAAACACTATTCGCAGACACTCGATCATCTTTAAAAAAATTGGATCCTGAGCACCGTAAAAAGTTAGAAGAGCTTGAGGCTGTTTGCTCGCTGGCACATCACGACAAAAAAATCAGCCTTTATTCTCCTGGGTATCCGACGTTGAATGAAAAAGAACGAGCAGCAAACCCCCCAAACCGGGTTCCACTCGTACTCCATCATCCCGTCAGCGGAGAGGCTGCGATTTATGGCCTAAATAGTTCTACCTGTGCCATCGTTCCTAAGGGGGAGATCATCTCTGCTACAGATCTGGATGTTTGGGATTTAGAGGGCAAGGAGGATGATAGTGTGAAAATTTTAAGAGACTTACTTCCCTTTATGACTGCGCCGGATTTCACTGTAAAATGGACTTGGCAAGAGGGTGATATTGTCGTTTGGGATAATCGGTGCACTATGCATGCTGCAACGGGGTTTGATGACAAAAACTATATTCGCGAAATGTGGCGATTAACGCTTCTTCAAAGTAACTCTTAAGCGGCATAAAAGTTACCAGTGGTATTTCCAGAATGATTAAGTATCCCTGCTTGCGTGTATTTTTCTTTACTAGTTTATCAAAAAATCTTTTGGTGCTTAGATAGACAAGGATGCAACTTCAGCGTCCAGCCAGTTGGCTAGATTCGTGAGTTCCCAATCGTGGTGTGGCGCACCTATCACTTGCACGCCAAGTGGCATACCGTTAACCGCTATTTTCGGTAAAGTGATGGCGGGTGCCCCAAGTGCTGAAGTGGCGGCGTTGAAAGCGGGATCACCGGTTAAGAAGGCATATTCAGCTTCACCGGAATCGGCATGGAAGTCGATATCTGGAGCGGGTCCTACACTGGCTAGCGTTATGAAAGCATCAGTGGTCGGGGCGACTTCAGCTAGAGCATGCCTCATGTGGGCACGGGTGGCTAGGGCCATGCGGTAATCCTCAAGCGTCAATTTTTCAGCCATTTCAACCCATATAGTGAGCTCGTCGCTTAGTTTTTCAGTCTCACGATATTGTCGCAGTATCCAACGCAATTCAAATGAGCAAATTTCACGACAAAGGCGGACAGCGTCGCTGATTTTTACCTCAAAATCGTTCGCTAGTTTGCTGTCATTGCGAGTTACAATGTCTACGCCAATATTTCGCAATTGCTCTAAATAGCTTGTAAATGCAGCACGCGTGGTATCATCGCATTTTGCCCAACCTTCAGTCTCAAGAAAAGTGAGGCGTTTTGGCTGCGCTTTTGTTCCAAGGGTTTTAGGTCCATAAAGGCCTGGAAAACCCGGGTCGCCGCCAGCGCGTTCAGCGATTTCGCTGGCCACCGCCCACATGTCCTGTAAACTCGCGGCGTGTACGCCTAAATGTAATTGGCTCAGACCTAATCCTTCCCCCATATGCAGCGCACCTAAAGTGGGCTTAATAGCATAATTCCCGCAAAACGCGGCTGGTCTAATAATTGAACCTACCACTTGATTGCCAAGCGCGGCGGGCACCATTCCGGCGCCGACAGCTGCCGAACTCCCGCTAGATGAACCACCCGGCGTCTTGGTTGTGTCAAATGGATTGCGCGTCGGACCTGGCTTAACAAAAGCAAACTCTGTGGTCACAGATTTTCCAACAATGAGTGCGCCGGCACGCCGCAATGCATCAACTGATGCAGAGTCAAACCCGGTCTCATTATTATCAAAAATTGGACTTCCAAATTTGGTGGGCATGTCGCGGGTTTGGATCACATCCTTTATCCCTATCGGCATCCCATCGACCGGTGAAAGTGGGGTGCCGGAGGCGTAGCGTCTATCGGCCGTTTTTGCTTCGGCTTGAACGGCGTCCAGACGCGTTGTCACCCAGGCCTTCACCTCTGGTTCTTGGGTGTTGATGGAAGTGATACATCGGTGCAGGAAATTCGAGGGTGTATCCTCACCGCGCAGGAATTGATCAGCTTTATCAGCGAAACTGTTTAAGCCTGAGCCAGGGGTATATTGAACGGGCAAATTCATTAGTTAACCTCATAAATTTGGCAGTAACTACACTTAATATATTTGCAAATATATATAACAGGCTACAACAAGCTGAGATTGTTCCGTTTATTGACTAAAAAGTGCTTGCGGCAAACAAATCTTCAGTATTCACAGTTCTTTCATAGTTCGTATAAAATGGGCCTTATCATACGTCTATCGTATTTTCTTTTTCCCATGTAGAAAAATGTGATGCGTATGAGTTCCACTCATCTTCTTTTAGTGAAATATAAGCCTTTGAAAACTCTTCACCTAAAGATAGTTTTAATATCTTATTTTTTTCAAAAACACGAAGTGCATCCAGTAAATTGAGGGGTAGTTTTTTTACAGACCTAATTTTTTGACTATCAGCGTACATATCAATATCGAGTCGTTTTCCAGGATTGGTTCGATTATTTATACCGTCTATACCTGCCGCGATTATCACTGCCTGCAGTAAGTAAGGATTAGCTGCTCCATCTGGGAGCCGAAGTTCAAATCTACCAGGTGCCGGCACGCGTACCATATGAGTTCTATTATTTCCTGACCATGTTGCTGTATTTGGTGCCCATGTAGCCCCCGACAGTGTTCTGGGCGCATTGATTCTTTTGAAACTATTCACGGTAGGGTTCGTGATTGCTACAAGACTAGTGGCATGCTCCATTAACCCCCCTAGAAAATTGAGCCCAAGTTCAGAAAGGCCCAGTTCATCAGTTTTATCGGCGAACTTGTTATTTTTCGCATCTTTATCCCAAGCAGAGATGTGTGCATGGCAGCCATTCCCTGTGAGTGCTTCAATGGGTTTGGGCATAAATGTTGCCTTAAAACCATGTTTTTCTGCGATTGATTTTGTCATGAATTTAAAAAAACTGTGTTTATCTGCCGTGTTTAATGCGTCGTCAAATTCCCAATTCATCTCAAATTGACCATTTGCATCCTCATGATCGTTTTGATAGGGCTGCCATCCCATTTCAAGCATACAATCGCAAATCTCGGCTATAACATCGTAGCGGCGCATAATAGCTTGTTGGTCATAGCAAGGTTTAATAGAGGTGTCTAAATTATCAGAAATTCCACTTCCATCCGCGTTAAGTAAAAAAAATTCGGCCTCTATTCCCGTTTTAATAAAAAGCCCTTGTTCTGATGCAGCGTTAATTTGTTTTAGTAAAACATTGCGAGGAGCTTGAGCGACGGGTTGGCCTTCCATCACGCAGTTTGCTGCGACCCAGGCGACTTCACGTTTCCAAGGAAGCTGGATAACCGAGCGCACATCGGGGACAGCCAACATATCTGGATGTGCTGGACTCATGTCTAGCCAAGTGGCAAAACCAGCAAATCCTGCCCCATCCTTCTGCATGTCTGATATTGCTTCTGCGGGAACTAGTTTTGCTCTTTGAGCGCCGAATAAATCAGTAAAAGAAATCATAAAATATTTAATATTATGCTTCTTTGAAAACTCTACTAGATCTTGCATCATCACCCTTTCTTTGAAACTCAATAATAAAACTCAGGTTATATTATTTGTATTATCTCTGCCGGGTATCCAATTAGTCCCGGCAAGAGGCACGCCTGCCATAGCAGCAGCCTCGATCGTTAAAGCACACAAGTCCTCTGGCTCGAGATTATGCAAATGACTTTTTCCACAAGCACGGGCAATGGTCTGTGCTTCCAACGTCATTACTTTTAAGTAGTTGCTCAGTAATTTACCTGCGGTTATTGGATTTAACCTTTTTATCAAGTTTGGGTCTTGTGTTGTTATTCCGGCTGGATCGTTCCCTTCGTGCCACGCATCGTACGCGCCAGCAGTCGTTCCTAAAGCGTTATATTCATCTTCCCACTTGGGATCATTATCACCTATAGCTATTAAAGCTGCCGTTCCAATTGAAACTGCATCTGCACCTAATGCGAGAGCTTTTGCAACGTCAGCACCATTTCTTATGCCACCTGACACTATCAGCTGTACTTTTCTATGCATCCCTAACTCTCGGAGTGCTTCAACTGCTGGACTTATACAAGCAAGCGTGGGTAAGCCAACATGTTCTATGAAGACGTCCTGGGTGGCAGCGGTTCCACCTTGCATGCCGTCTAGTACAACCACATCTGCTCCTGCTTTTACAGCAAGTGTAGTGTCGAAAAACGGTCGGGCGCCGCCAACCTTAACAAAAATAGGCTTTTCCCATTTTGTGATTTCCCTTAGCTCCAAAATTTTTATCTCAAGGTCGTCCGGTCCGGTCCAATCTGGGTGACGACAGGCGGAGCGTTGATCGATACCCTGAGGCAGGTTACGCATGTCGGCAACCCGATCGCTTATTTTTTGCCCCAATAACATTCCACCTCCACCCGGTTTCGCTCCTTGTCCGATCACGACCTCTATCGCGTCAGATTTACGGAGGTCATCTGGGTTCATACCGTATCTCGAAGGAAGATACTGGTAGATTAAGGTTTTGGAATGCTGGCGCTCTTCTTTGGTCATTCCTCCGTCGCCGGTTGTCGTAGAGGTTCCTGCCGCAGTAGCACCCCTACCAAGAGCTTCCTTAGCTGGTCCCGATAGTGCTCCAAAACTCATTCCAGCAATCGTTATTGGAATATCTAATCGCAGAGGTTTTTTTGCAAAACGTGTACCTAACGTAACGTTCGTAGCACACTTTTCTCTGTAGCCTTCTAAAGGATATCGGGAAATCGATGCTCCCAGAAATAAGAGGTCATCAAAATGTGGTACACGCCGTTTTGCTCCTCCGCCTCGAATATCATAGATCCCAGTTTTTGCAGCTCGTCTAATCTCGGCATTAGTAGTATCTGTAAACGTTTGTGACTTGATTACTTTTTTTTCCAACATATTGCTCATCCTAGTAATCTGAGGCGTTGTCTATCTTAAAACGGTACAATTCTCTAGCGGAGCCATATCTACGAAAATCCTCTGGTTTTGCATCTGCCTCCGCCTCTCTCAATAAAGAGTCTAAAGTCTCCAAATGCTTTTGTTTCATCTCTTTTTCTATACAATCTGCCCCAAGATCATTGGCAGACCCCCTAACGAACAAATTGGCCTCATAGAGCGAGTCACCAAGGGCTTCGCCAGCATTTCCGAGAACAACTAGGTTTCCGGATTGAGCCATGAAAGCAGACATGTGGCCAATATTTCCGTGTACAACGATATCGATACCTTTCATAGAAATACCACATCTAGACGCGGCGTTACCTTTAACGACTAGCAGGCCGCCGTTTCCAGTAGCCCCTGCATATTGACTAGCATCTCCCTCGACAATAATTTTTCCTGACATCATGTTTTCCCCAAGTCCTGGGCCCGCCGATCCAAAGATATGTATGTTTGCATGCTTGTTCATGCCTCCGCAATAATAACCAACCGATCCTTTAATCGACACATTGATAGGGGCATCCAAGCCAACGGCAATGGCATGACTTCCTCTTGGATTTGTAACTTGCCAATCTATTTGATTTTCATGATCGTGGGGCGCCTGCAGGGCTTCGTTTAGAGAGCTTAGGCTATCCTCTTTTAAATCAAAATTTTTCATTTTATTGGGTCCAAAAATATACCGTAGATGGTTCAGGTTCCCAAATTTTAGCTTGTGTTATATTCGGCAAGTCGACGAGGGCCCTGTATTCTGAGCCAAAAGCAACATATTGGTCTGTTTCAGCCATTACAGCTGGTTTACATGCTATAGGATCCCGCAGAACACCAAAACCTCTCTTAGTGCCAACTACAAATGTAAAAAAACCATCAAGATCCTCTAATCCCTTTTCTAGAGCCTCTCCTAATGTCGCTCCATCCGACATTTGGTTTGTTAAGTAGGCTGCAGCTATCTCACTATCATTTTCTGTTTCTATCTTTATTCCATCTCGAACTAAATTTCTTCGTAAATTATTATGATTTGAAAGTGAGCCGTTATGAACTAAGCATTCATCGGGGGCTGTTGAAAAAGGATGAGCACCTAATGTTGTTACTTCAGATTCTGTTGCCATTCGCGTGTGCCCAATTCCATGGCTCCCTTTCATCTTATGAATTGAAAAACGATCTATTACTGAAGACGGCATGCCTGTTTCTTTGTATATCTCTATCGAAGAACCCACGCTCATAACACGAGCCCTAGGTAGATAATTTTCAATAAGTTCAAGTATAAATTTTATTTTTGTATTATTTGCACGAATTACAGCATGTGTGTCTTTGAAGCAAATATCCAACCTTTCATCTAACTTTTCGCGCAAAATGCTTTCTAATGTCTCAAAATCGTTATTTTGTTTATCTGATTGGATTGTAATTTTGCTTTCGGTGTTTGCCGGCTCGCCATAAATAGCTACACCGGCGCTATCGGGACCCCGATCACTCATGGTTATAAGCATCTGCGACAGCAATTGCCCAAGTTGATTTTGGAGTGAGTGATCTTTTAAAAACAGTCCAACTATGCCACACATATAAGTAACTCTCTGGTTTGTTCTAAAGTAATGTAGGCTTGCATCAGATGTTATTCAATACACGGAAAACAAATCTCAGTTAAGTTTATTGGTGAGTATTATTTCTTATTTAGAAGCCCGTTGGTCATATTCTACTTTTGGAGCCAATAAAAGAATTCGACTAGCGATGAGAATGGTAATAGCGCACAGCATCAGGACATAAAACAGTCCATCAAATCCCCAATTGGACTGGACAACTGCAATCAGTGGCAAGGCACCGGAAAAGGCAAGAAAGCTGACCATATATCGGGCACCGAACGCGCGGGAGCGAGAAATCTTAGAAGCAGTCGTTCCGATAAGGAAGTCGCTAACCGGAACCTGTCCAAATACACCTAGCATAATACCGAGCGCTACTGCAAAAGCTGCAAGATCAGTCAATCCTGGCATTAGTAACAGTGCCGCGGTTTGCACAATCGTGACTAATGCGAGAGTAGGGCGGGCACCCCATCTATCAAGCGTATGGCCGGTAACCAGTTGCGCCAGCGATGCAGCGGCGAAGACTAAGAAGGCAAGAGCACCAATTATTGACGCGGATTCGAGTTCAAAAGACATTAAAGCATTCGAGATTGTAGTTGCTAGCCCAACAAGACGCTCTTCGAAAATTTCAGGTAACGCAACTGTAGTTGATTGGAACACAATACTGCCTAGCACAGCTGTCATATAGACACATATCAAAACACGCCAGAGTGGCCCGTAATCCGCTGGTTGGGTTGCGGCAGCACCACCAACCGGTGGGAGCTCTTCCAAGTTTTGCGAGATTTGCAGATATGGAAAAGCAAAAAAGATGGAGATTATTCCTGGAATAAAAAATGCGGCCCGCCATCCCGCCAAATCGATCATTAAGCCAGTCACTAAGGCAGCGCAGCCAACACCAAGATTACCCCAAACCCCGTTCACGGCTAAACGCATTCCAGTGTGTTTCCATCGCCCAGTCACGATCGCCAAGCCTACAGGATGGTAGATCGACCCAAAAATACCTATGAGGAGTAGCCCTGCACCTAATTGCAACGGTGTCTGAGCGAACCCTGTCAAAATTGATGAGATGCCAATACCAATGAAAAAGACAATCATCATATGGTCTCGACCCCAGCGATCTGCCAACATGCCCATTGGTAAAGAAAAAAGAGCAAACGCAGTAAAACCAGGAGCTCCGTACGGGAGGAGTTCCGCGTAACTCATCCCCCATCCAGCACTAAGCGTTAGCGCGGCGACCGTTGCAAAGATCAACATGAAATAATGGTCTAAAAAATGCCCGACGTTTAGAAGCAAAAAATACTTTGAATCACGCGAAACCATGGAGTACCTCAGACGTTCGGGTAAGATTTAAAAATTATTACAACGTTGTTTTATAATAAGAATTTAACAAACTATAAAGCTTTTGAATAACACGCTTACTCAATTTGATAGCGCGCTACCGCCTCCTCGTCCCAGTCAAGACCTAGCCCTGGACGATCAGGGATTTCGAGTTTACCTTTAACAACCTGATAAGGTTCTGCCAAAACCGCCTCGGCCCAATCTTGCCACTCTAATAGATGGGCTGTACGAGTAACCCGCATGACATGGGCTGCAACCTCAGGATAGAGATGTGTCGACATTGGGATGTTAGCCGCCGCCGCCAATCCGGCTGCCTGCAGCCAACCCGTCACCCCACCAATTCTCATAAAATCTGGCATCACAAGATCGCAGGCCTTAGCATCCAGAGCTTTGTACATGTCCTGTACCCCATAAAAGTTCTCTCCGATCTGCAGTGGTGTTTTCAACTCGCTGGCGAGTTTGGCGTAGCCTCCAAAATCATTATAGATGATGGGCTCCTCTATCCAGACTAGGTCCAAATCATCAATTGCATGGCAACGTGATAAAGCTTCGGCCATATCCATTCCCTGGTTAAAATCCACCATAAGCTCAATATTATCATCGAGCGTGTCCCTTAATGCTTGGGCGGTCGCCAAATCGTCCGATAATCGTTCGCGTCCCATACGAAACTTTAGCGCTTTAAAATCACCTTCGGCAATCAGCTCTAAAGCCTCTGCGGCTACCTCCGCGGGCGATCTGAGCCATAATGCATTACTATTATAGGAAACTACCGGACCCACCGAGCCGCCAAGCATTACACATAGAGGCAAGTCAGAAGCACGAGCTAAGCAATCCCAAGCCACCATATCAAGACCGGATGCGGCAATCATAGCCAAGCCCTCATAACCGACAAAATGCAGGCTATTTTGAGCGGCTCTGAAAAACTCCACAGGTGCTACTCGCTGGCCTTTCAACATTTCGCCCATATCATGTAATGCCGGTACCAAATAATTCATTGATTTTGGAACATATGGCTCGAGGTAGGCACGCCCAACAACGCCTTCTTCCGTCTCTAGGTCAATCAAGATTATTGGCCAGGAATCAATTGTCGCAATACGGGCCACTACCGGGCGCTTCAACGGCAATAAAAGTGGGCGAGCTTTCAGAGATCGCAGTGTCAGTTGGGGAAGGGCCATTTGCGCCTCCAAAATTTAAAGTGGAAATGAACTAAAACAGACCATGCCAGTGGTCTAGTAACAAGGTAAAATCAAACTTATCGACCGATCGATGCAGGAGGCCAGGTTACTAGCTCATATTTTAATATTAATTTCACGTGACTTTCGAGTAAACGGCTTCACCTGTCCTTATTTTTAAGCTTGATGTAAGCAGTGGTCTATAAGCATGCAACCGTAAGTGGTGATCTAAAGATCGTCCTGTCCGCTTATTGAGGTGCCGAAGGTTTTTGATCCAAAAAAAATAACCTTAAAATAACCTTTTTGATCTCGAGATGGGAACTGATGGTGTGCGATGCCAAGCGATACTGCGGCATACAGCCATTTTTCTTAATCCCGCACTCTTCGGTCACTTTTTCTGCTAAAAGTGTTGATTTTACTGGGGTTTTGGGTCTATGCTCACCCTAGTCGGGGTGTAGCGCAGCCTGGTAGCGCACCAGACACAACATCAATAAAATCAATAAGTTAGAAAAATTTGTAACTTTAGAGTAACTGCTAAATATATCACAATGTATCGCTTTGCAACGGGCTCAGCTGGTAGTTATGTCCGCCGACTCAGCCATGACCATCACGCAACTGTAAGTGGTCATCTGAAGACGGTACTATCCTTTTATTAAGGCGCGGGTGGTTTTCGGCCACTCGCAAAAAAGTAACGTTGCTGCTCACGTTATAGGTATGACGTTATAAAATCTGACCGTTTACGACCCTTCTAGTCAATTAGCAGGTCGAAGACCCGGTCTGCGTTTTCTCGCTGGATCTCCGGCGTTGGTTTTTGCAACACAAGACTTGACCTTCCCCGAAATAGAAGGTTTATATTACCAATAATCAAATGTGTTTACGGTCATATTGAGTTATGTTCAGGAAATTTACGCCTATCGTTCTTATCGTTGCTAGCATGTTAGTAATCTCAATTACTGGTGGACATGCGCATTCGAACCATCTTAATGTTGATGCAGAATCCACTTCGTACCACGACTTAACTTTGTCTCACCAAGAACAAAATCGAATATTAAATCTCAAAGATATTCGTGACAAGAATGAGTGCTTTATCAACTGTTGTGATAAATTTTGCGCCGTATGCTGTGCGTTTAGTTTTTCATCAATGGACGGTGCAATCGATATTTCAGCGCCATCAAAAATAAAATTTGTCCCCACGTTGCTCTACTTAGACGAAAATCTTATTGCCGCAGAGAGCCCGCCACCCCGAAGCTGATCAAAACATGGCACCGCACAAATATATCTGCGGTAACGTCTTCAGATTGCAGTTAGGGGATTTTGATGGTTTCGTCGACACGATTTTTATCCAGGCTATTAATAATAAATGCACTATATTTTGTTGTAACCACATTTACATCGATAGATGCACGCGCCCACGGGGGACATGATCATGGAAAAGAGAAAACAACCAAGATCGTGCAGCAGGAAACTCCAAAGCTAATCGCGGAGAGTGAACTATTCCAACTTGTAGGCGTTAATAATGGTGGCACACTCGAGATACACCTGGACGAATACATCACTAATGCACCAATCGAGAATGCTATTATTGAGATTACATTAGACGCAGAAACATATGTTGCAAAAGAAATTTCGGCCGCGCTTTATGCAGTTGAAGGTGAATGGTTGCGCCAAGCTGGAAAGCATAATTTAGTGATTTCAGTAACAGCGGGCGAAAGAATTGATCTTCTTCTGGCCGATTTAATTGTGCCAGATCCGACAAAAGATTTAAAAGAGGAGACAGGTCAATGGTGGG
>NZGS01000012.1 GCA_002690995.1 Rhodospirillaceae bacterium | reverse complement strand
CTAGGTATATCAGCGATGCTAGCCCTCTGTGCTGTTATCGCAAGTAACGGACCAAGTTTCCTACCAGGGCAAAATCGCTCATTTGTTGCAACCACCCTCTCCACAGTGGGAGACTCGAATTTAGGCTGGAAAAGTTTTGATGAAGAACAAATTTCTAAACACGTTAATGCTGGAAACACCGTCATTGTAGATGTCAGCGCCGACTGGTGTATCACCTGCAAAGTAAACGAAAAACTTTTTATTTCAACTGGGCTTATCGAAGACGCCTTAAAATCTGGAGAACTTATAGGAATGAAGGCAGATTGGACTAGCCCTAATGAAAAAATCGCTAATTACTTAATTTCATTTAACAGATACGGTATACCTTTCACAGTCATCTATGGGCCGAGAGCAAGAACCGGAATAGTACTCCCAGAATTGCTAAGTGTAGACGCTATAAAAGATGCTGTAGAAGCTGCCTCTTTCGATAAATAGTCTATTGAAAAAGAAATTTTATATTTTGCTGAAAGCTTACTATTATAGGAAAAGAATGTATGTAGTATGAGGATCCGCAGGTTGTAATTTCCACGTTACACGCATTACAATTAATTTCAAATTTACATTAAAAAAGGAAAGACAAGATGAGCATCAAAGCAGGCGACAAAATCCCCAGCGGAACACTAAAACACAAGACACCTGATGGTGTAACCGATATCAGCACAGAGCAGATTTTCTCTGGTAAAAAAGTTGTCGTCTTTGCCGTTCCTGGCGCTTTCACACCCACTTGTTCCGCAAAGCACTTACCCGGGTTTGTCGCAAAAGCAGCTGAAATCAAAGCAAAAGGCGTAGACACAATTGCTTGCGTGTCAGTAAATGATGCCTTTGTAATGGATGCTTGGGGTATAGATCAGAATGCTGGGGACAAGGTAATGATGCTTGCTGATGGAAGTGCGATCTTCACAAAGGCGATAGGACAAGAGCTCGACAGAACCGAAGCCGGTATGGGGATTAGGTCAGCACGGTATGCTATGATCGTCGATGATGGAGTCGTGACAGAGATGTTAGCGGAAGAGCCCGGTGCGTTTGAGGTATCTAGCGCAGAATATGTATTGGGCAAACTTTAATACCCTATTTTAAGCAAGTCTATTTGCAAAAAAGCTAACAAGCTTCTTTCAGATATTAAGTTTCAAAACTATCGATTACTTGTTTAGAAATAGAATATGGGAAGCCTGCTTTTGCAAGAACCCCGAGGTCACGGTTTCTATTGGCTTTCCTTTCTTCCTTTTCTCTGTAAGGACCGAGACGTTTGCGCCTAGCCACTAAGAAGGCGGCTTCCAACTCTTCTTGTTCTCCTGATATGTCGCCCAAAACCCGGCTGATGATATCTCTTTCGAAGCCCTTTGCTGCAAGCTTTGCTTTTATCATCTTTAATGAAGTTCCGCGCCGTAACAAAGAGGAACAAAGATTTTCCGCCACTAAATTATCGTTCAATAATCCTGCTTTCGTAAATCTAGAAACGATTTCGCCAATCCATTTGTCAACCTCTACCGACCGTTGTTCTAAGTCGCCTTCCATTCTTATAACTTTACGTCTTAGAACTGACTTAAATGCATTTGTCGACGCCGCATAACGCTCCAGATAACGAAGGCCGGCTTTTCTTAATGTTTCAAAACTCAGAACTTGCTTTGGCACTGCATATCCAATCCTATCCACACTCTCCCCATCTTAGGGGTATTGATGGAGTTACTTAGCGTTAAATATTTCTACAAACCATTTTTTAGTCAGTTTTGTAAAATTTGTTGTTCGCTTCAACGTTCCAACATAATACTATTGGTTGAAGATTAGTGATATTTTGAATTTTGTAGAAAAGCTATGCCGACACAATCAATGTTTCCTGAATTAGCTACGCCGTTGATCCGGTCCACGGGAATATTAGCTAGCCAAACATTACTAGAAATGGCAACAGCAGGAAAGATATCATCTGATCTTCCTATAACAGATTCACAAATTCAACCAGCGAGTCTCGATCTTAGACTAGGAGCTGTCGCTTATAGAGTTCAAGCAAGTTTTCTTCCTGGTCCCAGCTCGACAATACTAGACAGGCTAAAATCCCTCGAAATGCACCAATTTTCTTTAACTGATGGGGCAGTTCTAGAAAAAGGTTGCGTTTACATTATACCACTTCAGGAGTCATTAAACCTGAATTCTAGTATCTCAGGAACTGCTAATCCAAAAAGTTCTACGGGTCGAATCGACGTATTTACTCGACTGCTAACAGATTTTACATCCGAATTTGAGACGGTTCAGGCGGGTTATCAAGGACCTTTATATGCCGAAATTAGTCCACGAACCTTCAGTATCGTTGTGCGAGAAGGTTCGACTTTAAACCAAGTGAGGTTTCGCCGAGGCACGCCACCTGCAGCGGACGCTACTATGAGACGCCTCCAAGCAACGGAGGGGCTAATAAATAAAAATGATGGACCTATTGATATAAAAAATGGGGTAGCAATAAGTGTTGATTTATCTGGCAAAACAGAAAATAACTTGGTCGGTTATAAAGCGAAACAGCATACATCCCTTATCGACGTAGATAAAATTGGTGCATGTCAAATAAACGACTATTGGGATCCTGTATACACATCATCCGGTAAGGGCGGTGGTTTGATACTTAACCCCGATGAGTTTTATATCTTGATGTCGAAAGAATTTGTTACCGTACCATTAGATTATGCCGCTGAAATGCGTGCATATGATACCAAAGTTGGCGAATTTCGCGTTCACTATGCAGGTTTTTTTGATCCAGGGTTTGGTCATGCCGAAAGCGGGGGACAGGGAACGCGGGCTGTTCTAGAGGTCAGATCGCATGATGTGCCATTTCTTATTGAAGATGGACAGACCGTATGTCGCTTGATCTATGAGCAAATGACGCAAATTCCGGAAAAAATTTATGGGGCAGGTGGGGTTGGCTCTAATTATCAAGGGCAGGCATTGAAGCTTTCAAAGCATTTTCAATCCTAAAAGAACCGGAAAATTTTTGCTAAAAAACAAAGTGATCTATTTGCTTTATAGACAATTAATACTCAGTCTGAATGCTGATTTTATTTCTATATCAACTACTTTTTAGTTATCATAAAGGTTACTATCTTGACATGAAGTGTTGTAATAGGTTTGATCCTTGACTCTATCGTTTCACGGTAATAGCAACACGACAACGTGAATTAGCGGAGGTCTATTATGGTTACAGCTGTAATGCCTACATATGGAAGAATTGATATAGCTTTTGAAAACGGGGAAGGCTCATATCTGTTCGACACCAATGGTGAAAAATATCTTGATTTTGCAACTGGTATAGCCACCAACTCTTTAGGACACTACCACCCACATCTGGTGGCAGCTGTACAAGAGCAGGCAGCTAAGCTTTGGCATGTTTCCAACCTCTACAACATACCCCAACAACAACGATTTGCTGATAGGTTAGTTGAGAATTCCTTTGCTGATACAGTATTTTTCTGTAATTCCGGAGCGGAAGCAATGGAAGGTTGTTTAAAAGTAGCGAGGAAATACCATTTTGAAAATGGAGAACCAAAAAGAGAAGAGATAGTTTGTGCAACCGGTGCTTTTCACGGTCGAACCTTAACCACTCTTTCAGCAGGGGATAGCGAAAAATATAGGGAAGGTTTTGGGCCACGCCCGAATGGCTTTCATCATGTGGCCTTTGGAAATTTGAACGAGATGCGAGCGGCAATGTCGGATAAAACGGCGGCAATATTGGTGGAGCCAATACAGGGAGAAGGCGGAATTAACCCGGCGTCATCGGCGTATCTACAGTCACTCCGTGATATAGCCGACGAATTCAACACACTTCTTATTTTTGATGAAGTACAGTGTGGAATGGGTAGGTCAGGGAAATTGTTTGCTTATGAGACAGCTAATGTAACGCCCGATATAATGGGGTTAGCAAAAGGCATTGGTGGCGGTTTTCCAGTTGGGGCTGTCCTAGCAACAGAGAAGGCTGCATCCGGTATGGTGCCTGGAACTCATGGTTCCACATATGGCGGCAATCCTCTGGCTATGGCGGCAGCAAATGCCGTGTTAGATGTAATGCTTGAAAAAGATTTCCTTGCCTCAGTTGGCAAAAAGGGAACCAAGCTGAAAAATGATCTTGTATCATTGGTTAAAAAGCACTCGGCAGTATTAGAGTCAGTTCGTGGGGTTGGGCTTATGCTTGGGATAAAAAGTATTGGTCCTAATCTCGAGTTAATGGCAGCATTTCGAGAAAATAAGCTGCTTACAGTCGTAGCCGGAGAAAACGTAGTTAGGGTTTTGCCCCCTCTCAACGTAAGCGAGGAAGAGATATCAGAAGCCGTGCAGAAAATAGATCAGACATGCAGCCAAGTTTCTAGCTAAGATATCTCCCCCTGAAAACAGCCTTTTAAAAAAAGAGAAAATAAACATGACATCGGACTACGACCGCAAGATGGCGGTTAATCAGAATCATTTTTTAGATTTAAAAGATCTAAGTGGAAGCGTATTGCGCAAAATTCTATCGCAAGCAGTAGATTTGAAGAGCACTCGAAAGGACAAAAAACAGCTTCTAAATGGAAAAACATTAGCTATGATTTTTGAGAAGCCCAGCACACGGACCAGGGTTTCTTTCGAGGTAGGGATGAAGGAACTAGGTGGCGATGTTGTTGTTTTAAGTGGTGACGAATTGCAGGTATCAAGAGGAGAAAGCATCGCAGATACCGCAAGAGTACTATCCCGATATGTGGATGGCATAATGATCAGGACGTTTGAAGAGGCTAAAATTCGTGAAATGGCTAAATATGCTTCTGTTCCTGTAATCAATGGTCTTACTGATAACTCGCATCCATGCCAATTAATGGCCGATGTGATGACATTCGAGGAACACCGCGGGTCAATTAAAGGGAAAACGGTGGCGTGGAGTGGAGACGGAAATAATATGGCTTCATCTTGGATACATGCCGCAACGAAATTTGATTTTAAATTAAATATTGCATGCCCAAGAGAGTGCAGGCCTGATGAAAAACTTTTAGATTGGGCAAATAAAGAAAAAAATCATGTTAATCTTTTTCACGATCCAAAGGCCGCCGTAGAAAATGTTGACTGTGTCGTAACAGATACCTGGGTGTCTATGGGAAGCGATGACTCAAATCGACATAATCTACTATCCCCTTTCCAGGTTAATAAAAAATTAATGGAAAGTGCTTCTCCGGAAGCAGTTTTCTTGCACTGTTTACCAGCACACAGAGGTGAAGAAGTGACGTCCGAAGTACTTGACGGGCCAAGATCTCTAGTTTGGGATGAAGCAGAAAATCGATTGCATGCGCAAAAAGCCATTTTGTTGTGGTGCATGACCTAAATATGCCGAGAAAACAAATCGCTACTCCGGACTCAATATTACCATTTCAAATAGAGCCCTATTATCTTCGCGGGCGTTTCGTAAGATTGAGTCATGTATCTAAAGCCATTTTGCGCCGTCATCAATACCCGGACGCTGTCGCGAAATTAATCACTGAAATGCTTATCCTCGCGCCATGCCTATCCAGCTCACTAAAATATAATGGGGTATTTACTCTACAAGTTAGTGGCCAAGATCCAATTAAAACGCTTTTAGTAGATGTGACTAGCAATGGTGCGTTGAGAGCCTACGCTGCTTATGATCCAAAAAAAATTAACAACAACTCAACGGATGAGCCTTTGCAAAAACTAACGGGAGGTGGGTATATAGCATTCACTGTTGATCAGGGGAGAAACGAAGATCGATATCAAGGAATAGTTGAGCTCAATAAAAACAGTCTGGCTGATTGTGTTCATGACTATTTTCGTAACTCCGAACAGATAGAAACACTAGTCAATTTAAGCGTAGAAAAATCATTTTCTGGAGCATGGCATGGTGCCGCTATAATCATACAAAAAGAGGCTTTTCCAGGTGGCAAACAACTCCCTATTGGCGCCACGCAAGAAGATTACGAAGAGGCTTGGCGCCACGCAGCCATAATGCTTGCCAGCTGCACAAAAACCGAATTACTAGATACCGCAGAAAAGCCGAACGAGCTTTTGTATAAATTATTCCATGAGACCGGGGTACGTATTTACCCCAAAAAATTCCTAAAAGACGAATGCCGATGCTCAATTGAAAAGATTGAAAATATGCTTTTAAGTCTCAACACTGAAGAGAGACAGGATTTGAAAGTTGAAGGCAAAATTACCGTGACATGCGAATTTTGCAAGGTCGAGCACACATATGACGAGCATAGACTTGAAAAACTCTTGTTAACAAGGAATGATCGTTAAAGATTAAACAACTGAATGGATCCTAATGCCCAAGGCTAAAAAGCTACGACCAAAAATTAAACTACTTTTTTTAGTAAGTTTTTTATCCTGTACACTTCTATCGTGTAAAACAAACAATATACACTCGACAACGCCTGAACTTACTTTTAGTCACCTGCCCGATATCCGGATCAATGTAGCGAATATAGTTGTATTCAATGAATACAAAATGCCATTCAAACAACCAAACGTAGAACATATAGCTCCAATATCGCCTGGGGCCAGCGTAGAGCGCTGGGTTTCAGACATACTCATTCCAGTCGGGGATAAGCTAGAGGCTCAAGTTGTTATCAAATCCGGGTCAATTATTGAAAGCGAATTAAAAACCCAAAAAGGTCTCAAAGGAATTTTTGCTATTGAACAGTCAAAGCGCTACACGGCAACCATAAACGTCCAGTTAGAAGTTTTTGATGGATCCCGGCGACTGGCTACCATTAATGCAAAAGCTGAACGCTCACATACCCTGCGGGAAGATGCTACACCTAATTTAAAAACTAACTTATTGTTTAACCTTGTAGAAAATTTGATGGCTACCTTTGATAGGGAATTAAGACGCCAAGTTGACTTGCATTTGCAAAATTATATCCAATAATAGCTTTAAATTTTGAGTGTCCATGACTGTTCTTTCAATCCAATCAAGCGTCTCTTTTGGCTACGTAGGAAACAGCGTAGCTATACCTACATTGCAAAAACTAGGACACGATTGCTGGTATATTCATACAGTATATTTTTCTAATCACCCGGGTCACGAACGATTCTCCGGTGAATTTGCTACACCAAAATCAATAAACAAAAAAATCCGAAACATTAGTGAAATTAGAGGCCTGGATAGTTGTAAAGCGGTATTGTCGGGTTATCTGGGGTTACCCTCTAATGCTGAGGTAGTAGCTTCTGCTGTAGATTATGTTAAGAAACTCGATGATAGCCGCTTATACATCCTCGATCCTGTTATTGGTGATGATGGTAAAGTCTTTGTAAAAAAAGGCATACGTTCTTCTATACGAGATATTCTTCTCCCGAGGGCAGATTTTGTTATACCAAACATGAGTGAGCTTTCCTGGCTTTCTGGTCACGACGTTAATAATTATTCAGCAATGATTGCAGCTGCCTGTCACCTCCTAAAAAGTGGCCCAAAAGCGGTCTTCGTAACTGGCCGGGTCGAAAACCTACAGATTGCTAACTACGCGATCAGTGAGGAGGGTGTGTGGAGAGCAGCCGGACAATTTATTAACCAAACGTTCAATGGCACCGGCGACTTTTTTTCTGCTTTGGTAACCGGATTACTTTTAAACGGCTACAAAATTGACGATTTGCTGTCAGTGGCAACTGCTGCGTGCGAACTTATCACTTTCGAGACCCAGAAAAAGGGAGCAAAAGAACTCGCGGTCATAACAGCTCTTCAAAAAATGGATATTGATGAAATAGGTGTTCGTGTCGAAAAAATAGCTTGAGATAACAAGCTATAACCAACTAATTCAAGAGGTGACGCTTTACAACTGTCTCCGCAATCTGAACCGCGTTTAGAGCTGCACCCTTTCTTAAGTTATCCGAAACGCACCAAAAAACTAGGCCATTCTTTACCGTAGGGTCTTTTCTTAGTCTGCTAACGTAAACAGCATCTTCACCAGCGCACTCTTGCTGCGTTACGTATCCTCCACTTTCCCGATGATCGACCACCACGACACCGGGGAAATTATTCAGACTTTCACGCGCTTCACCTTCATCGATTTGCTTTGTAGTTTCTATGAATACGGCCTCAGCATGTCCAATAAAAACTGGCACCCGGACACAGTGAGCAACCACCTCTATATTTGGATCAAGAATTTTTTTGGTCTCAGCAACCATTTTCCACTCTTCTTTTGTAAATCCATCATCCATAAAAATATCTATATGAGGAATACAGTTAAAAGCTATTTGCTTACTAAACTCCTTGTTTTCCACAGGGTCGTTAACATAAACCGCTCTGGTCTGATTAAACAGTTCGTCCATCCCTGAGTTTCCCGCACCAGAAACCGATTGATAAGTAGAAACAACAACTCGTTTTATTTTGTAAAGGTCATGAAGCGGCTTCAATGCCATCACCAACTGAGCGGTAGAGCAATTTGGATTTGCTATAATGTTTCTTTTTTTAAACGAAGCAATATCCGAGCTATTAACCTCAGGAACTATGAGCGGTATGTCAGGTTCCATTCTCCATTTTGAGCTATTATCTATAACTACTGCCCCCTGGGAAGCAACCTTTGGACCAAATTCACTTGAAATGGATCCTCCCGCGGAAAATAAGGCTATGTCTATACCCGAAAAATCGTAAGCATCAAGCCCCTGCACTTTCAGGCTTCTATCATCGCCATAGGAGACCTCCTTGCCGATAGATTTACTCGAGGCTAGTGCAACAACTTCATCAGAAGGGAAATCACGCTCTTCAAGCGTTTGTAACATCTCCCTTCCTACAGCGCCTGTTGCGCCCACAACTGCAACTTTAATACCCATTGCTATCTCCAAACAACTTCCACACAATCTTTAGTCAAAATATTTTTCTAGAAATAATTGTCGGAACTGTTCTCACGGTACGCTTATACTGAGCGATCTAATTTGCTAACTATGTTGTCCATCATTACGCTTGTGGATACTAACGTCATACCCTCTTGCATAATATCTGGAGTTCGTATGCCTTCGGCCAGAACTGCCTGGATCGACTTCTCAATAAGGTCTGCATCTTCAGGCATGTCAAAAGAATAACGAAGCGACATCGAAAAACTAAGAAGTTCCGCTATTGGATTTGCCATTTCCTTTCCTGCAATATCGGGAGCAGAACCATGAACTGGCTCGTACAACGCATATCTTTTTTGGGTCGTATCATCAACTGCTCCCAAAGAAGCAGACGGCAACATACCGAGCGAACCCGTTAGCATAGCTGCGCAGTCCGATAGCATATCGCCAAATAGGTTATCCGTTACGATAACATCAAATTGTTTCGGATTTCTTACCAACTGCATCCCACAGTTATCTGCATACATATGTTCTGTTTCAAGACCGTGGGCTTCGTTTTCAAATAACTCGGTCATAACATCGCGCCAAAGCACGCCCGACATCATGACGTTCGCCTTCTCAACAGATGTAACTTTATTGCGCCTTTTACGCGCTAGATCCATTGCAACTCGGCCTATTCTCTCTATTTCTGGCGTCGTGTATAAGTTTGTGTCGAATCCTTTCTTTGTTCCATCCGATAAATCTTCAATACCTCTCGGCTCTGCAAAGTAAATCCCACCTGTTAATTCCCTGAGAATGAGAATATCTAATCCCTCGATAACTTCCTTTTTTAATGTTGATGAATCGACCATTGCATCAAAAACCATAGCCGGCCTCAAGTTAGCAAAAAGATCCATTTCTTTTCTAAGTCGAAGCAAGCCACGCTCAGGCTTTAGCTCGAAGGGTAAATCATCATATTGAGGTCCGCCTACCGATCCAAAGAGTATCGCATCAGCTGCCAAAGCGTCTGAAAGCGTTTCGTCGGTTAATGGAGTACCATGTGAATCACAGGAAGCACCTCCCACCAAACCCTCCTGCAGATCGAACGACACAGACCGTTTTGCTGCCAGCCAATCCACGACCCTTAAGACTTGGGAGACCACCTCGGGACCAATTCCGTCGCCGGGGAGGACTAATAACTTCCTATTTGATGCCAACTTTCCATCCCTTTTCTAATATTACTGCTTGAAGTCAAAGCTATCTAAGGTTTATTTAGACCCACGGTTGTTCAGCAGCTCGTCTCTTTTCAAAGTTATCTATATTTTCTTCTTTCTCCATTGTCAGTCCGATATCATCCAAGCCATTGATTAAACAATGTTTTCGGAACTCATCAATTTCAAAAGTCACTTTCTCTCCACTTGGTCTGATGATCTCTTGGGCTTCCAAGTCTACATCGAGAACTGCGTTCGCACCATTTTCAGCGTCATCCATTAATTGATCCAATTGTTGTTTATTAACGACAATTGGCAGAATACCGTTCTTAAAACAATTATTATAAAAAATATCTGCAAAGCTTGTGGAAATAACGCACTTTATCCCAAAGTCTAATAGGGCCCATGGCGCGTGTTCACGGGACGATCCGCACCCAAAATTATCTCCCGCTACAATAATACTCGCCTCTCTATATGCAGACTTATTTAACACGAAGTCCTGTTTTTCTGATCCGTCTTCGTTAAAGCGCATTTCATTAAATAAATGCTTGCCCAATCCTGTACGTTTAATCGTTTTCAAAAATTGTTTCGGGATCAATTTATCAGTATCTATGTTGATCATATTAAGAGGCGCTGCCACACCCCTTAATTTGGTAAACTTGTTCATATCTTATCCAACTCTTGCCGTTAATTTCCTAAAGGTCTCTCACATCTGTTAGAGAACCCGCGATCGCTGCTGCCGCTGCCATTGCTGGGCTGACTAAATGGGTTCGACTACCAAAACCTTGTCGACCCTCAAAATTACGATTGGACGTTGAAGCACATCTTTGACCCGGCTCCAGTTTGTCGGCATTCATCGCAAGACACATAGAGCACCCAGGCTCTTTGCGCCAATCAAACCCAGCTTCTTCGAAGATAGTTCCTAACCCTTCTTGTTCCGCCTGTTCTCTGACCAAACCAGAGCCCGCAACGATCATTGCATGAACACCACTTGCTACTTTTCGCCCTTTCGCAATTTCTGCAACTGCTCTGAGATCTTCAATACGTCCGTTAGTGCATGATCCAATGAAGACTTTATCAATTTTGACATCCGATATTAATCCCCCAGCCTCAAGGCCCATATAGTCAATAGACCGCTGCAACTTTTCCCGCCGGATTGGGTCCTCTATTTCAGCTGGTTCTGGGATACGACCGGTTATCGGAACCACTTCCTCAGGGTTGGTTCCCCAGGTCACCTGCGGGACAATTTCAGCCGCTTTTAAAACAATCTCTTTGTCGTATTTAGCTCCAGGATCAGATGGTAATGTTTTCCAATATGCTACTGCTTGTTCGAATGAGCCTGCTTTTGGCGACATAGGTTTTCCCTTGAGATATTCAAAGGTTACGTCGTCTGGAGCGATCATTCCAGCTCTAGCGCCGGCTTCTATTGCCATATTGCATACTGTCATGCGGGATTCCATTGATAATGATGTTACCGCCTCTCCAGCAAACTCGATTACGTGCCCGGTGCCTCCGGCAGTGCCAATTTTTCCAATTATAGCCAGAATAACGTCTTTTGCGGTAACACCAAGTGGTAACTCTCCCTCTACTGTAACACGCATGTTTTTTGCTGGTTTTTGGAGCAGGGTTTGAGTAGCCAATACGTGTTCCACTTCCGACGTTCCTATCCCAAAAGCAAGGGCACCAAAAGCTCCGTGAGTTGCAGTGTGACTATCTCCACAAACAATGGTCATCCCGGGCAAAGTAAAGCCCTGTTCTGGTCCAATAATATGGACAATACCTCTCCTAGTGTCTGTTAAACCAATATATGGGACCCCAAATTCTTTTACATTACTTTCTAGGGTTTCGACTTGGATTCTCGACTCTTCTTCAGCAATACCTTCAGAGATATCCGTCGTAGGCGTATTATGATCCGCAACAGCTAAGGTCAAGTCAGGTCGTCTAACTTTCCTACCCGCATTTCGCAAGCCCTCAAATGCCTGGGGACTTGTTACCTCATGCACAAGATGTCTATCAATATAGATTAGACAGGTGCCGTCCTCTTGGGTATCTACCAGATGATTTTTCCAAATTTTATCAAATAGCGTTTGCGGGTTAGCCATCTTCAATTTCCCCTTTAATCAACTAAAGCCGGATAGTTAAGGTCGAGCTAGAATTAGATCTTTCCAAGCATGACAAATTACCAGTCTGTCCGGCAAAACGTAATCTGCTAAGCGAAGCCCTTTATTTTGCAACTTTTTAAAATATAATTTAATCAGCGTTTGCTTTCTTGCTTGACCGATCGATTTTCTCAGCAATCCTGGCCGATTTGCCCCTACGATCCCTAAGATAATATAGTTTAGCTCGGCGAACCTTTCCTCTTCGCACCACCTCTATTTTATCTATCCTAGGCGAGTACAAAGGAAATATCCGCTCAACCCCCTCTCCATAGGAAATTTTACGGACGGTGAAGTTTGAATTTATTGAATTCGCTTTTCTTGCAATACAAACGCCTTCAAAAACCTGAACTCTCTCACGGGTTCCCTCCACAACCTTAACGTGTACCTTCAGTGTGTCACCTGGTGCAAATTCTGGGATGGGGCGCTCTTGAGAGATCCTCTCCATTTCTCCTTTATTTATTTCTTCAACTATATTCATCAGTTCTACTCCATATCTAACCTATTAATTTTTTATCACTACCTAAATTTGAACTTTAACACCTTCATAAGCTTCCCAGAGGTCCGGACGATAATTACGTGTAACCAATTCCGATTGCTGTTTTTTCCATTCGGCTATCTTTTTGTGGTTGCCCGACAAAAGAACTTCTGGCACTGACCGTCCTTTCCAGATTTTTGGGTGCGTGTACTGCGGATACTCTAAAAGGCCATCTTCAAAACTCTCTTCATCTAGTCCCTGCTCTGAACCTATTACTCCTGGTAACAGTCTCACTGTCGCATCCAGCAAAGCTTGAGCTGCTATTTCGCCACCCGTAAGCACAAAATCTCCTAAACTGACCTCTTCCATTTCTCGGGCCTCTATAACGCGCTGATCAATACCTTCATAACGGCCGCAAACTAGCACAACTCCTGGCTCGTGTACTAGTTCTTTGGCAAAGGCTTGATCAAATCGTCGCCCACGCGGTGAGAGGCAAATACGCCGCCCCGGAACATCCGAAATCGCCTCCAAAGTTCTATCTAATACGTCAGGCCTTAATACCATGCCCGGACCTCCACCATACGGAGAGCTGTCCACTGTCTTGTGCCTGTCAACCGCGAAGTCCCTAATATCCAATGTTTTCAGCGCCCAAATGCCACGGTCTAATGCCTTTCCACAGATTGACATTCCCAACGTACCCGGAAAACTTCCTGGGAATAATGTGACTACTCCTGCAGTCCAAACTTGTCGTGGCTTCTTCGAAAACATTATTTTTATCAATCTGCCTTTTTTTCTAATCTAGCAAGCCTAATGGAATTTCAACGATCATTTTCTGTTTAACAAAGTCAATATCTGTAACTGTGTTGTTGTTAAACGGTATTAATACTGTTTTTTCCGTTTCACCTATCGCGACCTCTACTATATCGCCGGCCCCAAAGTTATGCATAGCTTTAACTACTCCCATTTTTTTGCCATCAGGTTCGTAAACGTTAAGCCCTAAGAGGTCAGCGTGATAATATTCTCCATCATCAGTGTTAGGCAGCAACTTTCTCTTAATAAATAATTCTGTGCCTTTTAATACTTCTGCTTGGTTTCTCGTAGTCATACCTTTTATAGAGGCAATTAAAAGTCCTTTTGATTGTCCGTCTAGTCGAAGATCGAAACTCTTTCCGTTCTTGTCATGCAAGGTTCCATACTCTGCAATACTCTCCGGTATTTCCGTAAAACTCTTAACCCGCACGGCTCCTTTTATTCCATGTGGCCCTATGATGACGCCTAAACAGAGTTCTTCAGACACAAAGACATCCACCTTCTCCTAAATTCTCTATTTATTTTTCCTCTTCTTCTGCTGGAGCTGCTTCTGCTGGAGCTTCTTCTGCTGGAGCTGCTTCTGCTGGAGCTTCTTCTGCTGGAGCTGCTTCTGCTAGAGCTTCTTCTGCTGGAGCTGCCTCTGCTGCCGCTTCTTCTGCTGCCTTTTGTTCTGCTTCTCGCTCTAGACGCTTTTTGCCGGGCGCTGACTTTATTGGTTGTTCGTTGTAAGCAAACGCTGGCAT
>NZGS01000011.1 GCA_002690995.1 Rhodospirillaceae bacterium | reverse complement strand
CCACGACTGTGACCCTCGAGACGACGGGTTAATACCCCAACCTGGCAGCACGGGGGTATTCGCGGAGCCATCACTTGGAGTTATAGAGGCTACCAAGCCATCCTTATCCACAGCACACATGTATGACGTATCTAAGGAAAACTTATTTGTCTCACCAAATGTGGCGTCATCTCCCCATAAATATTCTTCAGACAAGACTGAGTTTTCTTTTATCATGGAGTAGCGCTCTTCGCCATAGTCGTTGGACAGTAGTTTTTTCAACGGAACGTCTACAAATTCTGGATCACCTAAATAATGCTCTCTGTCTGACAGCGCGAGTTTTATAACTTCCGTAATAATATGAATATAGTCAGCAGAGTTATGTCCTAAATCTTTCAAGTCAGAATTTTTTAAAAGATTCCACATCTGTGCCAAACTAACGCCTTGGCACCATGGCCCACATGTAAAAAGTTTAGCGCCTTTGCGGTTTACCTCGATGGCTGGCTCGATCGTAACTCTGAAGCGTTCTAAATCCGTCTGGGTTATCCATCCGCCGTTCTCTTTATGGAACTTCGCGATAGCGTGCGCGATGTCGCCTCTATAGAAGGCCTGTCTAGCTGCATCAATTTTATTAGCTCGAGAACCCGTTGATGCACTTTCCTGGTCAGCCATATATTTTAATGTTTTGGCTAAATCTGCCTGTACAAACAGATCTCCAACTTTTGGGGGACGGTTATCGGGAAGGTAAATTTCTCGATTTGATGACCATTTCCGATATTGGGCTTCATTATCTCTTATGGTTTGCGCCATCAGCTCATGCATTATGAAGCCTTTTTCTGCTGCACTTATAGCGCCACTTGCAATTTCTTTAAATGACATGGTGCCGTAATGCTCTAATGCGGTAAGAAATGCATCTGGTGCTGCTGGGATGATTGCTCTAAGTATACCATCTGGCACGTGGCAGTCGAACTCATTAATGAAACGATCTATATTTGCTGCCATGGGCCAACGCCCGACCCCGCTAACGGTGATAACTTTCTTAGTCGTTGGGAAGCGGATCATGATAGGGGCAACACCTGCAAAGTTTACTAGATCGCTTTGAACAACGCCTAAAACCATGGCTCCTGCTACTGCTGCGTCTACTGCATTTCCCCCGGCTTCCAGAATTGAAATACTAGTTTGTGTGGCGAGCGGGTGACCACCGGATGCCATATATTCGTGACCTTGTGCCATAAGACGTGTTTTATTCATATTATGATCCCATGAAAGTGTTTAGTGCTTGGAAATTTTGATTACTAGGTCCATTGTAAAGAACAATAAATCAGGTAGTGCTAGAAATGAAAGTTTAGATGATGGAAAAACGCGATATACCAGAAAGTATAGCAACTCTAATAGGTCCAAAAAAAACCGATGAAGCCGCAAAAAAGGCATCTGATATGGCGAGTAAACTTGACCGAAATAACAGCTGGTGGCAGGAGCCCTCTCATGTCTTTAGAGCAATCACATGGGCAATTAAGTCATGACAGAATTACATTGGTTGAGTGCTCTAGAGGCCGTTAAACTGATAAAAAATAAAAAACTTTCCCCCGTTGAACTGACTGACGCACTAATAAAGCGGATAGATAAATATGACAAACACTTCGACACGTTTATAAGTTTCAGGCCTGAGCAAGCTTTAAAAGAGGCAAGGATAGCAGAAGAAGGTGTCATGAAAGGAGACGCGTTGGGCCCGTTACACGGTATTCCTTTTGGATTAAAAGACATTATAGATGCAAAAGGATGGAATACAACGGCGCACTCCGCTCTGTTGAAGGATAATGTGGCCGATAAAGATGCTTTTGTGACGGGGAAACTTAAGGAGGCGGGAGCTATACTTTTAGGCAAGCTTTCCACCCATGAGTTTGCATTAGGTGGCCCTTCTTTCGACTTACCTTGGCCGCCAGCACGCAATGCTTGGAACAGAAAGTATTTCCCTGGCGGTTCTTCGAGTGGTTCGGGTGCAGCAGTAGCGGCTGGTTTTCTTCCTTTAGCCTTAGGGTCTGATACAGGAGGGTCTGTACGTAACCCAGCATCTATGAATGGACTGCTTGGTATAAAAGCAACCTATGGCCGTGTAAGTCGTTCAGGGGTCATTCCATTGTCTTTTTCATTAGATCACGTAGGGCCCTTAACTCGGACAACGTCTGATAATGCTCTTGCCCTTTCAGTTATATCTGGGTGGGATAAAAACGACCCTGCTAGTGCAGATGTTAACGTTCCAAATTTTGGTGAGGATTTAGATAGAGGTGTTTCGGGTTTAAAAATAGGGCTTATTAGGCACTTTTATACGAAGGATCTGATTGCATGCGATGAGATGGTAAATGCTCTGGAAGCAGCAATAACAAAGCTAGAAAAGTCGGGCGCAGTCGTTGAAGAAATAGCGACCCGCCCCTTGCAGGATTTTGCGGCCTGTAACAGAGTCATCTTGTTATCCGAGGCATGTGCTATTCATAAAGATTGGCTAAAATCTAGGCCTGAGGACTATGGAGAGTCGCTTTTAAGTAGGTTGCTGCCTGGAACAGCACTGACCGCTGTCGATTACGTAGAAGCAATTCGTACAAGGGCAAGATATACGCAAGAGTTTAATGAAATATTTCATAAGTTTGACGCGATCATAACTATAAATAACATGGAGGCAGCATTTCCAATAGAGGACTCCGCTTTGTGCGAAAAAATTTATCCAAGGCAAGCAAGAACGCCATTTAATGTAACGGGGAACCCCGCTTTAGCTGTACCTATCGGGTTCAATTCAGAAGGCTTACCCTTGTCGATGCAGGTGATAACGCCTCAATTTGATGAAATAATGGCTTATCGCATAGCGGCGAGTTTTGAAAGCAATACAGAATGGACTAAGCATCATCCAGATTTGGATGAGACGTCCGTCTATTAACGTAGAGATACTGTATTTTTCAACTAAGAGTAACCGATTCGATGCTTGTATTAAATTATCAATGCTGGCCTATTAGCAGGAAAGCCAAAGCACCACTGCGCCCATCTTAGCCGCTTGAAGAAACATTCGATGTCGGTAGTCTTGTGGTCGTGGATTAATTGTTGCTGGCAGGAGAAGCTAGTTCGGCGATATGATAGATAATCAATTGATAGATAAATTCCCTCTTAAGGGCGAACAAGACACACATAGAATCGCATCATTACTGTCAGCTGAGGTCGAACCAGGCGATGTAATTTGTTTAAATGGAGATTTAGGAGTAGGCAAGACAAGTTTTGCAAGAGCTTTCATTCGGACTCTAACCGCCGATGATGAACCGGTTCCAAGCCCAACTTACACACTTATTCAACATTATCATGCGAAAAGGAATAAAGTTGGTCTAGAAATTTTTCACATCGATTTGTATCGTATATCATGCCACTCAGAAATTGAGGAGCTTGGATTAGAAGACGCTCTTGGTATAGGGGTTTCTTTGATAGAATGGCCCAAATTATCTATACCTTCCTTGCCACAGCACAGGCTAGAAATTTATCTACAATTTGGTAAAGGGGTAAGCGAGCGTTACATGGATCTGTTTGGTTCAAGCCGTTGGTTGTCGCTCGCGCACTCCATAGAGGGCTAGTTAATATGATGGGCACAATAAATTCAAATCAAGATAGCCGGCAGTTGCTCTTAAATGAATTTCTTAAACACTCTGGGATAAGCGATCTCAAATTACTTCCTTTGGCAGACGATTGCTCTTTCCGGAGGTATTACAGGGTGCAAACCAAAACGAATAATTTGGTTGTTATGGATGCTCCGCCGGACAAGGAGGAGGTAAATCCATTTATTCAGATGTCTGATCTATTAAACTCGTTAGGGTTTAGCGCTCCAAAAATTTTGGACAAAGATGTGCAAAATGGATTTCTGCTGCTTGAAGATTTTGGAAATGAAACGTATACCAAGGCTCTTTCTGATAGCTCTAAAGAAACTAATCTTTATGAAAATGCTATAGATGTTTTGATAGAGATACATAATTTAAAGAGCCTCGAAGAGAGGGTAGACTTACCTTCCTACGATCAAAAAAAGTTACAAAATGAATTATCACTATTTATAGACTGGTATTTGGAAGGAAGATTACGATTAGCTATTTCGGAAAAAGAAAAAAGACGTTTTTTTGAGGTCTGGATACAGTGCTTAACGTACATTGAATCTTGTAGGACAGTATTGGTACTCCGTGACTACCACGTAGACAATCTTATGGTCCTTGCCGAAAGGGATGGTGTCCGTAGGTGTGGCCTTTTAGACTTTCAAGACGCTGTTGTAGGGCCGGCTAGTTACGACTTAGTTTCCTTGTTGCAAGACTCACGACGCAACATAAGTGACGAAATCACTTCATTAATGCTTGATAGATATTTTGATGGGGTTGAGGCAGTGGACAATAGAAATAATTTTATGAAGTCTTACTATATATTGGGAACACAGCGTGCCCTCAAAGTCTTTGGTATTTTTACAAGGCAACATATTCTCTACCGAAACAGCAAGTATCTTGTCCACATACCAAGACTGTGGAGGTATACATTAGCCAACTTACAATTTGAAGCATTAGGTGAAATCCGCGCTTGGTTAGATAAAAATGTTCCCCAGGGTTTTATTGAAAATGAGATAACGATGAACGACAACTCCTAATGTTCATAGAGCAACTTCCTTCTTCACTCGTAGAGATACCCAAGACTGCAATGATATTGGCGGCGGGCCACGGTCGTCGGATGTTACCTTTAACTGAGAGAATACCAAAGCCAATGTTAGTAATTCTGGGTAAAACAATATTAGACCGGTCTATTGACAATTTATTCTGTGTTGGGGTCACCAAAATCATAATAAATGTATCACATTTAGCATCAGTCATTGTTGAACACGTTGGCGCTAGGAAAGATGATAGGATTATCTTGTCAGAAGAGGAGTTACCGCTAGAAACTGGTGGCGGCGTTATGAACGCTCTACCCCACTTGGGGAAAGAACCCTTTTTTATCATCAATGGAGACAGTGTATGGGTTGATGGAATGAAAAACACACTAATGTATCTAGCGGAAAAGTGGAATTCCGATCATATGGATGCACTGCTGATGCTAACCCCCACAGTCAAGGCCGAGAATTTTGACGGATCTGGTGATTTTTTTATGAACCAAGATGGCATTTTAAGTAGACGAAAAGAAAAAATGGTTTCCCCTTTTGCTTATATGGGCCTATCAATAATTAACCCTTTATCTTTTGTAAATACGCCTGACGGCGCCTTTTCATTAAATTGGTTTTATAATGAAGCGATCGAGCGTGAGCGATTAGTGGGGGTAATTCACGATGGACTATGGTATCATATAAGCACTCCTTCCGACTTAGAATTTGCCAGGTTGAAGTTTGCCAACGGACATGCAAAGAATGCTCCCTTCTTTTAAGGTCAAATATGTCTAGGCCAAAAGTTTACACAATTGACCCGAACTTTTCCTTCCTTGACGTATTAGCTTTTGGTTTTCTCAAGAAAATAAGCTTTGATCGGGAAGTACTTGCCCAAAGTATCTTCTTTTTACCAACGCAGCGTTCAGTCGCGAACTTTGCAAGTTGTATCAAGGGTTTTTTCGATAACGGGACAGTAATCCTGCCCACTATCCGACCCTTAGGCGACCTAATGGACGAGGAACTCTTCTTTGGTAATTATATGGATCCCTTGAATGTTGAAAATATTAGTCAAAAAAAAGTCATGTCGCGACTACGAAGGCGATTACTTCTAACTCAATTAGTAGAGCGTTTCATGGAGCTAGATGGCGAAAACCGGGAGAGTAGGGAAAGTGTAGGCAATAATTATAAGGGATCCGTTGGGTTAGCAAACGCGTTAGCTGCTATGCTTGACCGGATGCAGATTGAAGGCATTTCGCTGGACAAACTTGAAAATTTTGTGCCGGAAGAGCATGCAATGCATTGGCAGACCACTTTCAAATTTCTAAAATTATTGATAGAGCATTGGCCTAAAATTCTTGAAGAAGAAAATCTTGTTGACCCAGCGACTTACACAAATAATTTACTAGAGCACCTTTCAGCAAAGTGGGAAAAATCCCAACCTGCTCAATTTATTACGATAGCCGGTTCTACGGGCAGTATGCCAGCCACAGCTGAGCTCATTAAAGTCGTGGCTTCATTGAAAAATGGTGCAGTTGTTCTGCCGGGATTAGATCAGAGAGAAGATGAAATATATCGTAAAGTTGTTGTTGACGACGCAACACACCCTCAACATATGATGTTTAGTTTGCTGGACAAACTAGGTATTCATCCAGGTAATGTTCAGGACTGGCTTCCAACTGTAGATAACACCGTTAAAGAAAAGTCGCCAGCTGGTCGCTTTAAATTATTTTCTGAAGCATTATTACCCCCTGCTTTATCAGGGCGCTGGCGGTTAGTAACCAAAAAAATCATCCCCCAGAAAGATCTTGAAGGCATAATTATAATCGAATCGGATGACCAACGGGCGGAGGCGGAATCTATTGCCCTAATAATGCGTGAAACGCTGGAGCAAGAAGCCCGATCAGCAGCTCTTATAACAAGCGATAGAAATCTTGCGAGACAAGTGACTTCAGCCGCAAGTCGTTGGAACCTAAATATCTACGACTCTGCAGGCCAACAATTTTTAAATAATAACTATATTAATTTTTGGCGCCTGGTGGGCGAAATGGTATCTAATCAATTGGCACCAGTTCCGCTCCTTTCGGCATTAAAACATCCATTAGCAAATGGCGGGCTGCCGAAGGTAGAATTCCAAAAAAAAGTCAGTCAGTTAGAACTTCTGTTTTTAAGAGGGGAAAGACCAAAACCCGGTGTTGATGGGTTGTTAGAAGCAGTAAATATCGGACGGCGCCACGATAAAAATCGGAAAATCAATCCAGATGCAATCGGAATTTCAGCTATTGATAACTTGTATGAATGGTTGTCGGAGTTAGCGCCAGTAATCCGAAGTTTTGAACACGCGTTAACCAGTGGATCAAAAACACTGCCGGAAATGTTATCGCTTCATTTAGCTTTGGTTGAAAAGCTTAGTGGTCCCATTGAACTTAACGGTGAAACCACAGAGACTAATAATCAAATCGTAAAAATTTTGAACGATTTTTATGAACAAAGCCAAGATCTTCGGATAGTTGATGGCATATCATACACTTCACTATTCGAAACCGTTTTATCGGACTTCGTAATTCGGGAAAAATATCAAGAAAAACCAAGATTAGCTATACTTGGGCCGCTAGAAGGACGTCTCTCTGAATTCGATCGTATCATCATAGGTGGCTTAAACGAGGGCAGCTGGCCACCAGTTATCCAGCCAGATCCATGGTTAGGCCGCAGCATGCAGGAAGCGCTAGGCTTGATGGATATGTCAAAACGGATTGGACAATCAGCTCACGATTTTATGCAAGCTGTTTGCGCACCCGAAGTATTTTTAACGCGGTCTCGAAACCTAGCCAATAGTCCAACCACCGCTTCTCGCTGGCTAATGCGCGTTTCATCAATATTCAACGCTATTGGCCAGGATGAAATAATAAAAGAGCGTGGCCAGAAGTGGCAGAAGTGGCAAAAATTATTGGACCAACCTCAATCAAAAAAGCGTCTTAGTATAAAGGCACCGGAACCCAAACCAAGCAGAGAAAAAAGGCCTTGCTCTTTCTCCGTTACCCAGGTTGGGATTTGGCTCCGTAATCCTTACGCAATCTATGCGAAAAAAGTCCTGAGACTAGAACCATTAGATCCAATTGACCGAATGCCGTCTCCCATTGACCGAGGAAATTTTATACATCAGGCTTTAGAAGCTTTTGTTTCTGAGGGGATTCCAGGAAATAACAATGAGGCGTTAGCAACACTGATTGACAAAGGCAGAGAGATTTTTTCCACGACATTTGAAGATCCAGTTGTTTGGGCATTTTGGTGGCCAAGGTTTAAACGAATAGCTGAGTGGTTTGTGCTGCAAGAAGCAGAAGAACGACAAAACAGAATAGCATCGCATGTCGAAAAGAAAGGTGTATGGCACTTTATTTTGAATGGTAGGCCAGTACAACTTCGTGCCACCGCTGATCGCATAGATCAAATGAGAAATGATGAATGGGTTATTATTGATTATAAAACTGGAGCAATACCTTCAAAGCGAGAAGTAGAGGCAGGCTTAGCTCCTCAATTACCGCTTGAAGCCGTGATATTAGCTAAGGGTGGGTTTAAAAACCTACCGGCAAAGGAGTGTTCTGAGCTGCGATACTATCATCTGACGGGAGGTAAGACTTCAGGCAAGGTTCATTCATTTACTGCGGACAGTTTACTCGTTGATGTCGAAAAGGGATTGTTGAAGCTTTTAAATGATTTTGATAACCCAGAGATGCCTTATCTCTATGCTCCGGACTATGGAACGAAACCTATTTTTGATGATTATGGGCACTTAGCACGTGTCAAAGAATGGCGCTAATTATATGAGTTTAGAGCAACAGCATGAAGCGTCTGATCCTAGGTTTTCTGCATGGGTGGAGGCGTCTGCCGGTGCGGGGAAAACAAAGATTTTAACCGACCGTGTATTACGTTTATTACTAGCCGGTGTTCCCCCAGAGCGAATTTTGTGTTTGACCTTTACTAAGGCAGCAGCAGCAGAGATGGCCATGCGGATTACTTCGCGTTTGTCCGCTTGGTCACTTGCCAGCGACGCAACACTTTGTGATGACCTGCTTAGTTTGTCTGGCAAGCGGGCAAAACAAAATTTATTGGAACGCGCTCGTGGTTTATTCGCTCTTGTTGTAGACTCTGCAGAAAAATTGCAAGTGGAAACTATACACGGATTTTGCCAGTCTTTGCTGAGACGTTTCCCTTTAGAGGCAAAATTGTCGCCCCAATTCGATGTAATCGACGATACGATCGCAAAAGAATATTTGAAGACAGCTCGGGATTTAATTATTCGAAAAGCTATATCTGAGCAAAATGGCCCATTCTCTCATGCCTTTATTGAATTAGCAGAGACAATTAACGAGGCTGAATTATCAAACTTGTTGGAAGAAATAATTGGCGAACAATTTAGGTTTCGGGAAATTTTTGAAGGTCCAGCGAACGAAAAAACTTTGGGAAATATTATTCGAACTCAATTGAATATTAATTCCCTAGAAATAGAGCTTAAAACCATAGAAGAAATATCAAGTTATGATAGTAAAACACTCGCTGAATTAGAAAAGGCTGTAGTAATTTTAATGTTGGGAAACCAGTCCGATAGAGCACTAAGCAATACCATTAAAAACTGGCTCCAAAATAAAAAACCGAACAGAGCGTCCTTCGAAATTTACAAGTTAGGGTTTCTAACGCAAAAGGGAAGCATCCGAACTAGGCTAGCATCAGTAAAAATTTTTAATGAACATCCAAGCTTAGAACAAACACTTACATCTGAAGCCTCTCGTCTTACGGCAGTAGATGACAAGCTAAAGTGCTTTGACCTAGTATCTAGGAATGAAAAATTGGCATTTTTATCGCAAAGCGTGATGCAGCTGTACACGGAAAATAAAAAAAATAACGCGGTAATTGACTATAATGATCTAGTAGCCCTTGCTAATAGGTTAATTGAAAATGACGAAATATCTCCGTGGATTTTATATAAATTAGATGGAGGGATAGATCATCTTCTATTAGACGAAGCACAAGATACTAATTCAGAGCAATGGAAAATTATGGAAACGTTAGTAAAAGAGTTTTTCACCGAACAAAACGGGATTGGTAATCTTGGTCCAAGAACGCTGTTTGTAGTGGGTGATCCGAAGCAATCCATTTTTAGTTTTCAAGGGGCTGACCCCAAGCTTTTTAAAATGAAGCAACAAACTCTGAAAGAGAGTTTTGAACTGGCAAAACAACCATGGAAAGAAGTGAAACTTGATATCTCATATAGATCGAGCGCAGCTGTTCTAAAAGCAGTTGACACCGTTTTTGAGCCAGAAAGTTCGGAATTTTCTTCCATTAAACATCATCCGTTTCGCTCTGGTCAGGCGGGTTTAGTAGAAATATGGCCTCCTGAAGGGCCAGTAGACAGAAAGCTCAGAGACTTTTGGTCAGTGCCTAGGAAACAAATCCATCTCGATGAACCCAGTACGCGGTTGGCAAGCAAAATAGCCTCAAAAATTTCGAGTTGGATTAAAAGTGGTGAAATATTGGAAAGTAGAGGCCGAGCAATTGAACCTCGCGACATCATAATATTGCTTCGGCAACGTAGTCATTTTATGGAAGAGTTAGTAAATGCTTTAAAACAAAAGTTGGTTCCTGTAGCGGGAGTTGATCGAATGATTTTGACCGATCAATTGGCGGTCATGGACCTAATGGCTTTCGGCAAATTTGTACTACTTCCAGAAGATGACTTGAATTTAGCAAACCTTTTAAAAAGTCCTTTTTTGGAAATAGACGAAGACGAGTTATTGGAGCTCTGTTGGGATAGAGGCGATAGTACCCTTTGGGAAACATTAAATAACAAATCCACTTTAAATAGAAAGTTTTCAGAAACTGTTGACTGGTTAAAAGATTGGCTTGAACGAGCGCACCGCTTATCAACGTTTGAGCTTTACTCGGATTTACTGAGTATGGGAGGGCGCAGGAAACTTTTAGAGCGGATAGGTGCGGAAGCGGGCGATCCAATTGATCAATTTTTAGCCCAAATTCTTGAATATGACCGTACGAACGTTCCGACACTTCAAGGTTTTGTGGACTGGTTATCAAACGGTAATCATGAAATTAAGCGTGATATGGAAGCTGACGGCTCTAACAAGGTGCGTATTATGACGGTCCATGGCGCGAAAGGACTTCAGGCACCAATTGTATTTATGCCAGATACAATTAGTAAGCCAAACCAGTCCCCAAAAATTGTTTGGAGTGAAAGAGGTAGCAACCAACAATTCCCGCTGTGGTCACCCAATCGGCAAGGTAACCCCGAAATGCTTGAGAAGTTGCGAGAAGTTGAATTGGAGATAAGAGAAAAAGAATACCTCCGGCTACTTTATGTGGCGATGACACGAGCTGAAGACCGCCTTTATATAGGAGGTTGGGGAACCCTCCCAAAGGATGAAGACTCAACTTGGTATGGAAAACTAAAAAATCGACTTAAGCCAATAGCTCGAGACGCTAACGGTGTACTACAGATCTCTTCGGACCAGGTATCAGTACCAGATAAAAAGGACATCAGACCGATAAGAAAAAAAGATACTCTGCGATTGCCTGGATGGGTTTGGAAAGCGCCAAAAGAACTTACTTTTGAAACAGATCGCCTTATCCCTTCAGCACCAAATCAAATAAGAAATAATATTTCTTTATTCGCACTTGAAAAAACAGATAAATTTTTAAAAGGGCGTATTATCCACTCCCTTTTACAAATACTGCCTAATATTCCTGCAGAAAAAAGATGGAATTTAGCCACAAAATATTTATTGGACGAGTATCCTAAACTCGACAAAGAGCAAAAGGATGAATATATAGCGACCGCATTGAAAGTGATAAACTACCCTTGTCTAAGTGAAATTTTTTCGGAAAACGCTTTTGTAGAAGCACCTTTGAATGGCACCGTAAAAGAGAATGGGATAGACAGAGAAGTGATGGCTAGAGTGGACCGCCTAGTAGTTTTGGATAAAGAGGTGATTATCGCTGATTTTAAAACTGATAAGCGACCGCCAAAAAAGTTCGATGACATAGAAGAGATTTATAAAAACCAGATGAATATTTATTACAAATTAATCAAAAAAATTTATCCAAAGCATATAATTCGTCCTATGCTGATCTGGACTGAAGGGCCGAAACGCATTGAGTTTCCAGAGAAGTATCTCAGCCAAAGTTAAATTTATGTTAATTTAAATTTAAAAAAATAATGCTTCATGATAGTTTAAATATTGGACTGTATATTTTAAAATAGAGAATGCTATAGCTGGAGGGTGTCATGCCATTATTACAGGTTACAGATGAAAGTTTCCAAACGGACGTGTTAGGCGCGGATAAACCTGTACTTGTTGATTTTTGGGCTGAGTGGTGCGGGCCATGTAAGGCTATAGCTCCAGCTTTAGAGAGCTTGGCTGAAACGATGGACAGTAAACTAACAGTTGCTAAAATCAATATTGATGATAATCCGCAGACCCCGTCAACGTATAACGTCCGAGGGATACCAACATTAATTATTTTCCAGGCGGGAGAAGTAATCGCCACAAAAATTGGAGCATTGCCCCCACACAAGTTGTCAGAGTGGGTAGATGAAGCTTTGGACGCGTAGTGGCGCCGTCATATAGGTTGTCAATGTCAGTAAAATGGAAAATTAAATTTAATCTTGAAGGTAATTGTTTTCGCGCAAAACCGCGCCAGCTAAATAGAGAGAGCCGCAGATTAATATTCGGCGCTTTCCACTGGAGTTAGAAATTATATCAGTTATTGCTAGACTAATTCCCTTTGCTGGATAGGCTTTTAGTCCGCATTTGAGTGCTGCAGTTTCTATTTCTGATGCTGATAACGCGTTCGTTTCCCCTGGAATATCAACAGCTCTTATTGTGTCGATTACATTAGTAAAATACTGTAAAAAATTTTGTGGGCAACGGTTATTAAGAGCCCCAAAGACCATGTGAATTGAGATTTCCGGAGATGTGGTGCGCCAGTCCCTTAACGTTGAAGCAATGGCTTTGGCCGCGTCCTGGTTGTGGCCTCCATCTATCCAAATTTCCACATCTTCTAACAAGTTTTCAATTAAATTCCCTTCCTTTAATTTCTGTAATCGTGCGGGCCAATTAATACTCACCAATCCCATGTCAATTTCTCGTGGGCTAACAGGAAATTGATCGTTTAGTAATTTTACGGAAGCCAAGGCACAGCCAGCGTTTTGGATTTGGTGATCACCTAGGAGGTTCGGTCGGGGGACGATACTACTCTTTGATCCTATCTTAAATATTAACTGATTGTTTGCTGGAGAAATGTTCCAGTCTTCGCCAAAAATATAGGCTGAAGAACCTAACTCTAAAGCGCGCCGTTTTATCACATTCAATGCTTCATTTGTCTGCGGGCCTATAATAGCTGGGACACTAGGTTTTAATATTCCTGCCTTTTCAAAAGCTATTTCATCAATTGTGTTGCCAAGAAAGTCCTGGTGATCCATTGAAACAGGAGTTATGACTGAAAGCGTAGGGGTCTCAATGACGTTGGTCGCATCGAAGCGACCACCTAGCCCGACCTCCAATAATAGTAAATCGGCTGGGTTGCGTGAAAATGCTAGCATTGCAGCAGCTGTAGTAATCTCAAAAAAGGTAATACTTTCACCGTTATTGGCATCTTCACATTCGATTAAGAGTTCCTCTAGATAATTTTTAGATATCTCACTTCCAGAAACAACAATTCTCTCGGTAAAGCGTACTAAATGAGGTGATGTGTAAATATGGACCCTATAACCGGCACTCTTGTATATGGCAGCCAGGGTCGCGACGGTTGATCCCTTACCATTTGTCCCAGCAACATGGATAATGGGAGGCAAGTTTTCTTCCGGGTTGCCAAGGCTGTCTAATAGTTTTTTAAGTCGTGATAGCGATAGGTCTATTAACTTTGGATGGAGTTTTAGAAGTCGCTCCAATATCCTATCAATTGCCATCGATTATTATTCCCCAGTTAAGGAACTTGACCCTATATCCTTATTCATGAGAAGACATAATAATGTCGAGAGTGTTTTAGGAAGGTCGTGCCTTCTTATGACTAAATCGACCATCCCATGATCTAGTAAATACTCAGCGCTTTGAAAACCGTCTGGAAGTTTCTCATGAATGGTCTCTTCTATTACGCGTTTTCCGGCAAAACCAATAATTGCGCCTGGTTCTGCAATGTGAATGTCTCCAAGCATGGCAAAAGAAGCTGTTACACCTCCCGTAGTAGGGTTTGTAAGCACAACAATAAATGGCAGTTCAGCTTGTTTAATCATCTGAGTAGCTATGATTGTTCGTGGTAGCTGCATCAAAGAAAGAATTCCCTCTTGCATTCGCGCACCCCCTGAGGATGGGAAAATAACAAGAGGTGCATTTTTATTAATCGCTAACTCTGCTGACTTGATTATAGCGTTGCCAACAGCAGACCCCATAGAGCCTCCCATAAACTCAAAGGAGAATACAGCAATGATAATTTCTAATCCATGTACTCTGCCACATGCAAGAGATATAGCGTCTTGAAGTCCTGTTTTGCTTCTAGCTTCTTTAATACGGTCTAAATATTTGCGTTTATCTCTAAATTTTAGCGGATCGAGATTTGTCCCATCTTTTAGTGGTATTTCCTCATAGCTACCATCGTCAAAGAGGGCTTTTAATCGATTTTTACAAGAAAGTGGCATGTGGTAGTCGCATCGCGGGCACACTTGGAGGTTTTCCTCAAGCTGCCTGTGAAATAGCATTTCATTACAACCTTTACACTTTACCCAGAAATTGTCGGGTATCTCCTTCGGTTGTACCAATGCCTTGATCCTTGGTAGAACAGAATTGGTAATCCAGTTCATGAAATTATTTTGCTTTCTCTAAAAAATTTATTTTCCTCGCACGCCGGCAGCTAGATCTCTAACTAATGACAGAGTGGTCTGAATTGTTTCAGGTTTTGCCTTTCCGTCTGCGTCTAAGCTATTTGCAATGGCATTTACAACTTCTGAACCAACGATTGCAGCATCGGCTATCCTAGTGATTTGTTCCACATGTTCCCGGGTTTTTATGCCGAACCCCACTGCGATAGGTAGTTTAGAATGTTCTTTGAGATTCTCAACTGCGTGCGTTACTAGGTCTATTGGAACGTCTTTGGTCCCAGTTATACCTGTTATGGATACATAATAAATAAAGCCAGTGGCGTTCTGTAACACAGTCGTCAAACGTTCGTTGCTTGTGGTGGGTGCGGTTAGTCTAACGAATGGTAAGTTATATTCTTTTGCGGGCAGACAAAGCTCTTCATCTTCTTCAGGGGGAAGATCGACAACAATTAGGCCATCAGCTCCGGCTTCAATGGCCTCAGTTAAAAACTGTTGGACACCAAAATTATATATGGGGTTATAGTATCCCATTAAAATAATTGGCGTAAAATTATTTTTCTCACGGAATAGCCTCACCATATCCAATGTTCTCTTTAAAGAACCACCAGCTTCTAGAGCTCGTTTGCTTGAAGCTTGTATTGCGGGACCATCGGCCATGGGATCGGAAAATGGCATGCCGAATTCTATCATATCAGCTCCCTCTTCCGGTAAACTCTCCATAATTTTGAGCGAGGTATCAAAGTCTGGGTCGCCTGCAGTGATAAAAATGCCGAGAGCTGAAGCATCCTTTGATCTCAACTTTTTGAAAAGAATGTTCAGGCGGTCACTGGTGTATCTTATCACAGCTTTCCCAATTTCTCTAATAGTGGTAAGACGGCTTCGAGATCTTTATCACCTCTACCGCACATATTCATGATAATAATATGGTCCTCTGGTAAGGTTTTTATTATCGTCGCGATATAAGCTAAAGCGTGAGCTGGCTCTAATGCGGGTATAATGCCCTCAAGCCTTGAACACAATGCAAATGCTTCGAGTGCCTCCTCATCTGTAGCACAAACATAATCAACCCTTCCATTTTCAAATAGCCAGGAGTGTTCTGGGCCTATGCCAGGATAATCCAATCCAGCTGAGATCGAATGGGCTTCGGCGATTTGTCCATCCTCGTTCTGTAACAGATATGTTCTGTTACCATGTAGAATACCCGGCCGCCCGCCTGTTAAGGATGCAGCATGTAGACCGGTTTCGACCCCATATCCAGCGGCTTCTACTCCTATTATTTTTACTTCATCATCTAAAAATGGGTGAAATAGGCCAATAGCATTTGATCCCCCGCCAATGCATGCAACTAATGTATCGGGGAGCCGGCCCTCGACTGCCATGATTTGTTCTTTTGTCTCTTCACCGATTACACACTGAAAGTCTCTCACCATTTCTGGATACGGATGGGGTCCCGCGACTGTACCAATGATATAAAAATGTGTCTCTGCCTTAGATACCCAATATCTCAGTGCTTCGTTCATTGCGTCTTTCAGTGTCGAAGAGCCTGATGTTACGGGATGAATCTTCGCTCCTAATAATCGCATACGGTCTACGTTTGGTTTTTGCCGTTTTACGTCCTCTGCACCCATGAAAACCTCGCAATCGAGGTTGAACAAAGCACAAGCCGTTGCGGTAGCAACACCGTGTTGTCCTGCTCCGGTTTCGGCAATGATCTTAGTTTTGCCCATTCGACGTGCAATTAGCGCCTGCCCCATCACATTATTTATCTTATGAGCGCCAGTGTGATTGAGCTCATCTCTTTTAAAATAAAGCTTGGCCCCATTAAAATGTTCAGTAAGTCGGCTGGCGAGGTAAAGAGGGCTCGGCCGTCCAATATAATGTTTTCTATAGTACTCTAATTCGCTCCAAAAACTGGGATCATTTTTTGACGCGCTCCATGCGTCACACACTTCAATTATTAACGGCATAAGTGTTTCTGCTACATATTGGCCGCCAAAAATACCGAAGTGCCCATTTTCGTCTGGAGCATTTCTTAATGTATTTGCAGTTTCTTTGTAGGACATCCATACTCCTGAGCTAAATGATGGAACTTCAAACACCAAAAGCTTATTAAAAAAAATAGAGTTTTTGGCAATTCTATAGTGTTCTAACCGTGTTCATAAATTCAATAATTTTCTGAGTATTTTTAATTCCGGCTTTATCTTCTACTCCCGACGAAACATCTAACGCTGTTGCCCCTGTGGTTTGCACTGCCTCATTAATATTATTGATGTTTAAACCTCCAGATAAAAACCAGGGTGTTGCTAGGGAAACATTATTCAGCCAATTCCAATTAAAAGATATTCCATTACCGCCGGGTAGTGAGTGGGTGGTGTTCACTGGCGCCGCGGCGTCAAAAAGCAGAAAGTCAGCAATTTTATCAAATTTCGATACTTCTTCAAAATCTTCACGTTCTGAAATTTTTATCGCCTTGATTATCTTTGTATTAAACTTTTGTTTTATATTTTCTATGTCCTCTGCTGTTTCTGAGCCGTGTAACTGAAAGATGTCGGGAGCTAAATGATTAGTTATTTCTTCGAGCAACTTATTTGACGGGTTTACAACGACTGCTACAACTTTGAAATCATCAGACCGTTTCTCCATTAAACTAGAAGCAATTTCGGGTGTTAAAGACCTAGGTGAGGGGGGAAAAAATACAAAACCAATATAATCAACGCCACCAGCAATTGCGGCATCTATCGCGGTTTGTGAATTCATTCCACAGATTTTCACAGCTAACTTATTACGCATTGTGTGCCGCAACATCTCTTGTAGGTTTAACGATTTTGGTCTGACCCTGTCGATTTTCCATATTAGACTGTCTAAGCTGTTGATCCAAGCTTTTGATCTCTTTCTTAAACGTTTGCCTTTCTCTATAGTTTCGGGGAAGGTTTTTCAAAGATGAAAAAAGGAACCCTGATATAAAACCGATACCTAACGTTCCTAGGCATAATACGTAGATGGGAATTTCTACATAGAAGTCGAAAGGCCAAAATTTTACAAGGCCAGAGTGTTTATTGGATATTGAAAAAAACACCACCGCAATTGAAAGCGTGGTAAAAAATAATATTCTAAACACCTTTAGAAGAACGCCTACCCCTGATAGCATCAAAACTCCGAAACTATGAAAAAAAATTAGATCCTTGTGTTTTGTGAGGGAAAATTTCCAAAATAGAACTGCCGATGCTGTCAGATGTTTTACAAGAAAAAATTTTGCCAATTTATTCAAAAGTTAATGTTCTTTTTACATGCCCGCGTATAACCCAGTCGGTTGACAATTTGTTACCATCCGTATGAAAAAATTTTAATGATTAAGTTTTTCTCTCAATTGTTTTCCAGTTTTAAAGAAAGGAACAAACTTTTCGGATACAGGTACTGAGTCTCCTGTGCGTGGATTGCGACCTGTTCTTGCACCGCGTTTTTTGGTTGCGAAAGTCCCAAAACCTCTAAGCTCCACGCGGTTGCCACATTCTAGAGCATATGAAATTTCCTCAAAAATGGTTGCGACGAGTATCTCTATATCTCTTTGATACAGATGGGGGTTAGATTCAGATAACTTCAGAATTAGTTCTGATTTTGTCATTTCGCAAAGACCTAATCTTAATTATTAAAATATTATGTTAACGCAATTTTAAATAATACTCTACGTTCAAAATCATTCAATGCTGGGTAAAAATGTTATATAGATCCATCAAGACTGGAAGAGTTCTTATTTCAAGCAAGATTTCTAAAAGTTGGATGGAGCTTGGAATAAAAACCAAAATATCCAGTAGCTGTTTCTAACTTTCGGCGTTTTGATCTTCTTCTTTTTGTCTCAATGCTGCGCCAAGAATATCTCCTAAACTAGCCCCACTATCGGAGGATCCATATTCGGCCATAGCTTTCTTCTCTTCTTCTATTTCTCTGGCCTTCACAGATAGCGTTACTTTACGGTTTTTTTGGTCTATCTGTGTAACTTTGGCATCAACTTTTTCTCCAACCGCAAAACGGTCAGCACGTTGCTCTGACCTATCTCGCGATAACTCAGACTTTCTAATAAACCCAGCCATATTATCACCTATAGTCACTTCAATTCCAGTATCCAACAGCTTAGTTACGGTGGTTGTAACTATGATGCCCTTCCGAATTGTGGCGGCACCGGTGGTAAAAGGGTCTTCTGTAAGTTGTTTAATCCCCAAAGAAATTCTCTCTTTCTCCGGATCGATATCCAAAACCTTTGCTTTTACATTTTCACCCTTTGAATAATCATTGATGGCTTCTTCACCAGGTCGCTCCCAATCAAGATCAGAAAAATGCGCCATTCCATCTATCTCACCCGCAAGCCCTATAAATAAACCGAACTCAGTAATATTTTTGATCTCACCTTCTATCTCAGACCCGACAGGATGATTTGTCAAAAACTCGTCCCATGGATTAGGCAAGCATTGCTTAAGTCCAAGTGAGATACGCCTTTTTGAGGCATCTACGTCTAGAACAACGATTTCTACCTCTTGACTCGTAGAAACGATTTTACCAGGGTGAACGTTTTTCTTGGTCCAGCTCATTTCTGAGACATGAACCAGCCCTTCTATTCCCGGCTCCAGCTCTACAAAAGCTCCGTAATCTGTTATGTTTGTTACTCTGCCGCTGAAACGAGATTCTATAGGATATTTTGTGTCCACATTACTCCAGGGATCGTCCTCAAGTTGTTTCATGCCAAGGGATATTCTCTGCGTTTCCGCATTGAACCTTATAACCTGAACGTCAACAGACTGACCTATGGTAAGGGCTTCGCTCGGGTGATTAATTCTTCGCCAAGCTATGTCTGTTACGTGAAGTAGTCCGTCAACGCCGCCGAGATCAACAAACGCTCCATAGTCGGTTATGTTTTTAACAACGCCTTGAAGTGTCTGTCCCTCTTGTAAATTAGCAACGAGTTCCGAACGAGCTTCGGTGCGACTTTCCTCTAGAACGGCCCTTCGAGATACAACAATGTTTCCCCTCCTCCTGTCCATTTTCAATATTAAAAATGGCTGAGAAATTCCCAATAAGTGGGCTATATCTTTCACAGGTCGAATATCTACCTGACTGCCTGGGAGGAAGGCAGTTGCACCTTCTAAATCTACCGTGAACCCTCCTTTGACGCGGCCAAATATGGTCCCATCAACACGTTCTTGAGCTTCGAATGCTCTTTCTAAGATAACCCAAGCTTCTTCCCTGCGAGCCTTTTCTCGGCTCAGCATCGCTTCTCCGTTTCTGTCTTCCATTCTCTCGACGTAGACTTCGACAAGATCACCAGCTTTCAAGCTGTGTTCCTGACCCGGCGAAGTAAATTCTCTAAGCGAAACGCGCCCTTCAGACTTAAGTCCTACGTCAATGAGTGCGCTGTCACCTTCAATTGATATGATGGTGCCCTTAACGACACTTCCCTCAATACTTACTTCGTCTCCAAACGACTCGCTTAATAAAGCCTCAAATTCATCTAGAGCGCTCTTGCTCATATCTACGTCAGTCATGATAACTCCTTAGAAGGCCTTTTTCTCGGCAATATCGTATGCCAGGAAAATGGGGTTACGTGGGGACTAGGAACAACACTACGTATATTTAGTCTCAGCGCTAGTATCACCTATTTTTTTCGTCCACAAGCTACGGCTTCCTGATTAGCTTTGCCACTTTTGGTTGCATTTGCCGGTCATGCTAAACAAAAAACCGACGGTTCAAAAACGTCGAGACAGAATCCAATTTTTCGCCTCATTAAAACTTACATCAATACTCTTGTTAGATGTATCAATCACCATAGCGTCTGATGTAACCACTAACGGGGCATCTTTTCTATTTGTATCGCGTTCGTCTCGGGAACGCATTTCTTCAAGAACTTCAGAGTATATAACGGTCGGATCACTTTGAAGCAACTCTTTCCAACGTCTTTTTGCCCTTATTTCTAATTCTGCCATTATAAAAAGCTTGAAATCGGCATTAGGACAAACAACTGTGCCAATATCACGTCCGTCTAAAATAGCTCCGTCCTTATCTGGATCCGGGTTTTGTGCAAATCTCCTTTGGCGGGTAAGCAGCTCTTTACGAACACTAGAGATAGTAGCAATTTTAGAGGCTAGGTCAGAGACTGCTCGGGTCCGTATCCCGCTGTGATCGATAGAGGTTATGGATACTTGTCGGGCCACTTTTTTCGCAGATCTGCAATCTTTTTCGTTGATGCCCTCAGTCAGCATTTGTAGAGCTACGGCACGATACAAGATCCCAGTATCGAGATAACTAAGATTAAAATATTCTGCGAGTTTTTTGGAGATTGTTCCTTTCCCAGAACCAGCGGGTCCATCTATTGCTACAATCAAATGCCCTAGCCCTTTCCTTTGTCGCCGAAGTTTAGGTTTGCTCCTAAGGACTTCATTGTTTCTACGAAGCCTGGAAAACTAGTATTAATTGTGGTGCCGTTATCAATAATGATTGGATCTTTGGCGTTTAGGCCCAATGTTAAGAACGACATTGCTATTCTATGATCTAGTTGAGTTTGGATTCGGGCACCTCCATCAATTTGACCGCCAGTTCCATGAACGGTTAAGCTGTCTGAAGTTTCTTCTACTCTTACACCGCATGCTTTAAGCCCAATGGCCATCGCGGTTAACCTATCACTTTCTTTTACACGCAACTCTTGTAATCCGAGCATTCTAGTCGTTCCAGACGCACAGGCAGCCGCTACGGCTAGAATTGGATATTCGTCTATCATTCTAGGTGCGATGCTGGCTGGGACCGTCACCCCCTTAAGTTTGCTAGCCTTGACTACAATATCTGCTGTTGGCTCACCCACCCCATCGTGTTTCTGTATCAATTCGGTTTTTGCTCCCATTTCATTCAAGATTTCAAATAACCCAAAACGCAAGGGATTAATTCCAACATTTTTAATTTCGATACGCGAATCTTCAGCTAAGATGCCTGCAACCATGGGAAATGCGGCAGACGAAGGATCGCCAGGAACGAGTATATCTTGTCCCGTCAATTCATTTTCGCCCTCTAACGTTATTATATTATGAGATTGCTCATCATTTTCGATTGTTATCTCCGACCCAAATTGTTTGAGCATTCTCTCTGTATGGTCGCGTGTTGGCGTGGGTTCTCTTACAATCGTTTTCCCCGGGGTGTTCAGACCAGCTAGCAAGATTGCTGATTTTACTTGAGCCGAAGCTACGGGAAGGGAGTAGTCTATAGGTTGTAAAGTCTGAGGTCCGTTGCACGCTAACGGAAGAAGACCCCCAGATCTCGAGACAAAGCTCGCGCCCATCATTTCCAGTGGCTTTAGTACTCTTGCCATCGGACGGCGTGAAAGAGACTTATCTCCACTAAAGAACGAGGTTATTGGATTGCTAGCGGCTACCCCAAGGAGTAAACGCACTCCCGTTCCAGAGTTTCCTAAGTCAAGTACCTTTTCAGGTTCATCTAAGCCACCAACTCCCAGTCCGTTAATGTGCCATTTGTTATCAGCTTTTTTTTCAATTTCAGCACCGAAGGCCTGCATAGCTGAAATAGTAGCTAAAATATCTTGGCTTTCTAAAAGACCCTCCACCGTTGTTTCACCAATGCTTAATGCGCCAAGTATGATGGAGCGATGTGAAATAGACTTATCACCGGCTATTTTTATAGATCCATTTAGGCTGGTTGACAGATTAGCTGTGATGCTGGCCACAAAAAAACTCCCATTTTCAATAATCTAATACTAGTATGAAATCACATTTCGATGTAGAACGGCGTGCATTAATTTATAACGGGTGTCTAGCATAAAGTTAAAAGCCTGTCTGGCGAAATTTTAAAGTCACTGTGAATATGTAGAAATATTTGTTTTCACTTTGACAATACCTCCTAATGGCGGTATTTCGGCGAACGATGGAATTTGAAAAAAAAATTTGTGGAGGACCGAATTTGGCGACTAAAGAACGGGGCGTGAAAAGGAACTGCCAAGAGTGCGGAGCAGTTTTTTACGATTTGCTTAACGATCCAATAATCTGTCCAAAGTGTGGCAGCGAGTATGACCCAGAGGCGATATTAAAAAGCCGCAAAACGCGGCTTCCTGCTACGGAACAAAAAGTAAAGATTGAAAACGAAGATGCCGGCGCCACCGAAGAGGACGATATCGCTGGAGTAGAGCTGGATGATGAGGAGGATGTTATCCTTCCTGACGTCGATGATGTCGAACAGGGCGTTAGTAGTGTGGAGGATGAGCCGCTAATCTCAGAAGAGGAAGTG
>NZGS01000010.1 GCA_002690995.1 Rhodospirillaceae bacterium | reverse complement strand
TTGAAAAAGGGTCAGATTGTCAAAATTGGTAATGTTTCAGACTCCGGAACAACATATCTGGCTTTTGAAGGCGGGTTTGACCTGCCAAAGGTCTACGATAGCATGTCGACTTATGTCAGAGCGGGAATTGGTGGGTACAAAGGGCGCCCATTACTCGGCGGTGATGTAGTTCCTTTAAAAACGAAGAGTGCCGCGGCTCATGGAGAGTTAAAACTTAATGATGCTTGGTTTCTCGACGAGAATGGACCACTAAGAGTTATTCTAGGGCCTCAAGATGATTATTTTTCGACGAGTATTATAGAGACATTTTTCGATTCAAAATATAGCGTTACGACCGAAGCTGACAGAATGGGGATTCGTTTGGATGGGCCTAAACTACAACATTCCAAGGGTTATAATATCGTCTCTGACGGAATTGTAACAGGAGCAATACAGGTTCCAGGAACAGGGCAACCGATTATGCTTCTCGCAGATCACCAAACGACTGGGGGATATCCAAAGTTAGGAACAGTAATTTCCGCAGATATTTCACGGCTTGGATTGTTGTGTCCCGGAGCAGAGATAACATTCCAGCAAATAACCGTTGACGAGGCGGAGCAAATTCTTGTCGAACAAGAGGTTAAAATAAAAACAGCTATTGGAAATTTTAAGCCTGCCGACCCATGGTTAGATCATAAAGCTCTTTATAATGAAAACTTAATTTCTGGCTTCATGTAGTTTTTATCTAGAGGCAGTGTTTTGATATAGATATTGCTGGTCTGGTGATAGATCCCTCGTAACTTCGCCTTTGCGTAAAAGATAATTTATATGGGCAATGGTTTCACCGATTGCAAAACGGATTTGAAAGGCATCTAAATCTCTTTTGAAGAGCTTTTTCATGATGGAGCTGGCTGTAACTGGCTCATTGCAAGCGTTAAATGTTATCTCTAATCTATTTTGATGATGTTGAATGAGATCTGTGATCCGTGTTGATAGCCCTTTGTAGGGTCGGTCATGTGCCGGTAGTATAATTGTTTCTTTACTCGGCATATTTAAGCCATGAAGGAATTTAAGAAATCCGTCCAATGGATTTCCGTCGGGTTCCTGCCACCAAACAGCGATTATCGGCGTAATCCGGGGTAACAACATATCTCCCCCTAAAAGGATCTGATCTTTTTCGTTGTAAATAGTTACATGATCGGGAGAGTGCCCTGATCCAAAAATTGGTTGCCAGGTTCGACCTCCAATCGTGATAATCGTATCGTTCTCGATACGGTTATAGACAGATGGTATCGGAGATACCATATCTCGATAGTCATTGCCGATTTCATGGTAAAGATTTTTTTCTTCGGCGCCGATTCCGGCTAAATCGTAGAATTTTTTCATCTTCACCAGAGATATTTTTTCTGCATCCAAATAAGCTTGACGAGCACTAAGCCATTCTATCTGAGACATCCAAAATTCGGCATCTGTCCGTTCTATCAGCCAACCGGCAAGCCCAACGTGATCGGGGTGGAAGTGGGTTCCTATTATTTTTTTTATCGGACGTTTAGCAGTGTACTCTTTAAGAATTATTTCCCATGTTTCAATAGACACAGGGTCTGCCATCCCTGTGTCGATTAAGACCCAACCATCGTTATCTTCGAGCAGGTAGATATTGATATGATCGAGTGCTATAGGCATAGGAAGTCTAAACCATAAAATTCCCTTTGCAATCTCTATCGGCGTCGTGGGGCTCGGTAATTCGTCACCCTTAATGTAGTTTACTAAACTTTGCATGCGGGGAACATAATTCGGCGTTGTATAAATAGGAAGTAACAATTTAAATTAGTTATTACATAGTGTGTTGAAAGAATAGAATGACTGAAAAATTTTCTAAGGTTGGCACGTTAATATTTGTTGTTGGCCCATCTGGTTCGGGCAAAGATACACTTATCAACAGCGCTAAAGGGTTTCTCAGCAAAGAGAAATTCACTTTTATAACCCGGGAAATAACGCGCTCTGCTGATGCCGGGGGAGAAGATCATATTGAAATCTCTAAGAGGAATTTTGATAGAAAAGTTAAGGCGGGGGAATATGCGTTACATTGGCAGGCAAATGGGCACTGTTACGGTATTAATAAAGAGCTAAATCAGTTGCTGTCTGATGGAAAAACTATTGTGTTAAATGGCTCTCGTGCAGCGGTTTCAACTGCGAGAGAATTGTACCCCCAACTTCAAATTGTTCAGATAAATGTTCCTGTGGAGATTTTAAGAAACCGACTTAAAGAGAGAAAACGAGAAACAGAGCAAGAAATTGAGGCCCGTTTATCTAGGGCGACGGAATGGAGGCTAGAAGAGGAAGGACTCCACCATTTCTCAAACGATCAGCCAATCGAGTTGAGCATAAAGTCCTTTGTTTCGCTATTAAATCGTATAAGTTAAAACTTAGTTTATTAGAAAAGAGGAGTTTTGTAATGGCAGAAGAAACCTATTTATTTATCGTTAGTATGGATGTTGAGCCTGAAAAAGAGGCTTTGTTCAATGAAGTTTACGATGAAGAGCATGTCCCATATTTATCTACCGTGCCAGGTGTTATCTCCATTAAGAGAATGGTGAAACAAGAAACAAAAATCACTTTAGGTGGTAAAATCGAAACGATGGATGTTAGCGCACAGGCTAAGTATACAGCCATCTATGAGGTAACAAGTCCTGATGTGCTTACCAGTGATGCTTGGGCGGAAGCCGGTGAGAAGGGAAGGTGGGCAGCAGAGGTGCGGCCCTTTACGATGAACCGTTCTCACGTTTTGAGGAAAGTTATTAGTTAGTCATTTTTAGCAAACGGTATTATCTGGAGGTAAAAAGTAATTAGATCAGAGCTTGACTGACAAAATTCAAAAAATGATCAAGAGACGGAGTAGCCGTCGAAGTGGATTTGGAGGCCTCATCCCAGCGTCTTAATTGAACAGCTTCCTTATAATATGGTTGACTTTCAAAACTGGCTACTTCCTGTCTGTCAAACGGACCTCCCTGCACTTCAAGGCTACGCACTGATCCCTTCGATAGTTTTGAAAAATATGTTTTATCCGTTGCGCAAAGATACCGTTTAGCGTCTACGTGCCAACGTATCGGAGAAGTGACGGCGGGGCCGAACCACGACTGTAAATAATCCACGGCTATATGTTCATGTTCTGCGTCCTCGCCGTTCCTGATCGCTTGCCGGGCGTCATTATTGAGAAGATGTCCAATATCATGGAGGAGGCAGGCCGTGATCATTTCTGCCGATGAATTAGCTATCTCGGCATGTTGTGCGCATTGAAGTGCGTGAGATAACTGTGTTACCGAACCTTCATCAAAGTGATTTTTGCCTTTTGCAAGATAGATTGACTTAATTTCATCTGTTATTGACATACTGCCCTTATCCTTTAGTTATATGATACGTTTGCCTTTAGATATTACACGATGAACGATTGGAATATCGTCTTTAGTTAATTCAACCTCCAAAAGATCTGCCCGAAACCCGCTTCGAAGCACTCCTCGATCATAAAGCCCCACCATTTTCGCTGGGGCTTCGGTTACTTTAGAGATTGCTTTGGGTAATTGAATTCCGTGTTTCAAATTGAGAATAAAAGCTGCATGTAGCAAACTTGAGGGCGCATAGTCTGAAGATAGAGCGTCCAAAAGATCCAACTCAGCTAGATGCGATGCCGAAACATTTCCTGAGTGTGAACCACCTCTAACGATATTTGGACCACCCATTACTGTGGCCATTTTTAATTTTTTAGCAGCCCTTGCTGAATCTACTGTGGTTGGGAACTCTGAAATTGTTGCACCTAGGTCTATTCCTTCCTTTATATGTGATACTGTTGCATCATCATGAGTGGCAATAATAATATTATTTTCGCGGCACATTTTTGCGATCTCTTGTCGATGCTTTTCTGAATACTTAATCTGGAGATGCTTCCTGTTTTCGACGAATTCTTCATATTCGGTGTCAGACATCGAATACTTTCCTTGATAATAAATGCGTTGTTTCTCTTCATTCACAAATTGCCGTTCGCCTGGCGTGTGGTCCATCAGCGAGACCAATTTTACTAATTCTTCCGTTTTGAACGGTTCAAATAATTCCAACACATTTGGCATCGGAACTTCACAGCGCAGATGAAGGTGATGATCTATTCGCAATATATTATTGCTGACAGCTTTCTTTACAGCTTTCGCTGCATCCAAAAGCATTATGGCTCTCGCTTCGTTCGTGCGAATGTCGCCGCCCACTGCGACTGCATCCAGAACAGTTGTGATGCCTGCGGCAGCAAGTTCGGCATCGTGCGAGAGCACGGCTGATGTAAGCGGCCAGTTAACGCCGGGTCGCGGTAAGCAGTGTCGTTCCAGATTATCAGTGTGGACTTCGACGAGACCAGGTAGAAGGTAGTTTTTGTTTAAATCTTCTGCTCGCGGTATTGAGGTATTTTCGAAACTTATGTTTCTTATGAGGCCGTCTTTAATGACGAGCGTGCCGACTTTAGTTTCATTAGAAAGGACTAGCGTAGCGTTTGTGAAAATTTGTTCGGTCGAAGACATTTTTCTATGCTGCCTTTTTTGCCAGCTCGACATTGAACATTTTTGTGCCAACGCTTTCGCGGACATATTTATCGTGAAATATGCCCACAATTGCCGTGCCCCGGTTTCGTGCCTCGTTGATAAGTTCAATGACGGCGTCCCTATTGTTTTCGTCTAGCGAGGCTGTTGGTTCATCAAGAAGAAGAATTGGATAATCTTGAATAAGTGTTCGCGCTATATTGACGCGTTGCTGCTCGCCTCCTGAAAAAGTTGCAGGCGGCAACTCCCATAGTGATTCGGGGATAGAAAGTTTATTGAGTAATTTTTTTGCCTGCCCTTTGGCTGGTTTTATCAGCTTTCCTTGCTCGATGAGTGGTTCGCAAACTAGGTCTATCGTGGATATTCTAGGTATAACACGCAAAAATTGGCTCACATAACCGAGGGTTTTTTTCCTAATATCAAGCACCTCATGTGGCGAGGCTGACGCGAGATCGACCCATTTATCTTCATGCCGTATGTTGATTTTTCCAGATTGGACCAAATAGTTAGCGTATATCGCTCGTAAAAGTGTTGATTTGCCAGTTCCGGATGCTCCAGTTAAAACTAAGCATTCACCCGCTTTTACTTGGAAGGAAATATTTTGAAAAACGGGAAGCTCTTTTGCCCCCTGATTGTGCAACAGAAAAGTTTTTTCCAAGTTGTCAATGCGAAGCATATCGTCTTTAATTTTTTCCATTTTTTTAAACCGGTAAAATTGAAGAAACTAGGAGTTGAGTGTAGGGATGCTGGGGGTCATCGAGAACTTGATCAGTTAGACCTTGCTCTACAACTCGTCCCTGGTGCATTACTATTAAACGGTTCGATAAGAGCCGCATTACACCAAGGTCGTGACTCACTATAACGCAAGCGATACTGAGTTGACTCACCAAACCTCTGATTAAATCTAAAAGACGAGCTTGTACCGACACATCTAAACCGCTTGTGGGCTCGTCCATGAAGACTAATCGTGGTTTTGTTACAAGGTTTCGCGCTATTTGTAGTCGCTGTAGCATTCCTCCCGAAAACGTCTCTGGGTAGTGGTCTATTCTTTCGAGGCCTATTTCTACGTTTTGCAACCAATCTGTGGCCTCATTCCGGATATCACCGTAGTTTCGCGCGCCAATAGCCATCAGTCTTTCGCCCACATTTGCGCCAGCTGAAACATTCATTCGAAGACCATCACGCGCATTTTGAAAAATAATACCCCAATCTGTTCTCATTAAAAGCCGGCGCTCCGGCTCACTCAGTAAATAGATGTCTTTTAATCCATCTACACGAGTATCGAATTTGACCGATCCTGAGGATGGTCGGAGGAGACCCGATATATTTTTTAAAAGGGTTGTTTTTCCAGAGCCAGACTCTCCGACAACACCCAACACCTCGCCAGGGTAAATATCGAAGTTTACGTCTACGCAACCAACTTGAGAGCCATAATGATGCGATAGATTTTTCGCACTAAGTAACACCTTTGTCATTCGACATCCTTTATTTCAAATTTCCTTGGTAAGCCCGGGCCTTTATGTCCCTTCGCTCTCCGGTCTGCACAAAAGTTACTATCTGAGCAAACGAACATTCGGCTTCCTTTGTCATCTGTTATCACCTCATCCAAAAAACTTGAGCTAGACCCGCAAAGGGCACAGCATTCGGACCAAGATTCTATTTCGAAAGGGTGATCGTCAAAATCAAGACTCTTAACCTTGGTATAAGGGGGAACGGCATAAATACGTTTTTCTCGCCCAGCTCCAAATAGCTGCAAGGCAGGCATTTTATCCATTTTTGGATTATCAAATTTAGGTATCGGACTCGGGGACATCACGTAGTGATCATTCACTTGAACGGGGTAATCATAAGAAGTCGTTACCTTTCCAAAGTGTGCTATATTTTCGTATAACCCGACATGCATGACACCATATTCTGTCAGCGCGTGCATCTTACGGGTTTCTTCTTCACGCGGTTCTATCCACCTTAGCGGTTCTGGTATAGGAACCTGATATACAATTATCTGGTCAGATTTCAGCTTTACTTCAGGGATCCGATGACGTGTTTGTATTATCGAAGCATCAGAAGTATTTTCCGTTGTCTCTACACCAGCTGTTTTGGCAAAGAAACGCCGGATATTTACCGCATTTGTTGTATCGTCAGCTCCCTGATCAATCACTTTGAGAGTGTCATCTATACCAATAATACTTGCTGTTACCTGTATGCCTCCTGTGCCCCATCCAAACGGAAGAGGCATTTCCCGGCTTCCAAATGGCACTTGATACCCAGGGATAGCGACTGCTTTTAATGTGGCTCTTCTAATCATCCGCTTTGTTTGATCATCTAAGTAAGCGAAGTTATATCCATCTAGCGTTTTTTCTTTAAGCCGCGATGTTCGTTTTCGTTCTCCAGATATTGCTTTCATACAACCTACTCCGCAGCTTCTACATTTTTAGAGTCGGTCGAATCTTCGTTTTTTTCTGAAAACGCACTCGCCTTTCTCAACGCTCTAACTGTCACAAGTTCAGATTGGAAGTCGACATAGTGCGGTAACTTAAGATGTTGAACGAAACCGGAAGCTTCGACATTACAAGAATGACTTAAAACAAACTCTTCATCTTGTGCTGGGGCATTAACGGCTTCTCCTAGCTCTTTGCTTCTTAGCGATCTGTCTAAGATGCCCATTGACATGGCTTTTCGTTCGTTATGGCCAAATGTTAATCCATATCCTCTTGTAAATTGTGCCGGTATTGTCGCGGATCCTTTAAATTGGTTGACCATCTGACATTCGGTTACGGTGATCTCTCCAACCTCGATTGGAAAACCTAGTTCTTCTGGAATAATTTCTACGCCTACTTCCCCCATCCGTATTTCGCCGGCGAATGGGTGTGTTTTACCCCATCCTCTCTGAGTGGAGTAGGCGAGGGCTAAAAGGAAGCCCTCGTCGCCCCGCGCAAGATTTTGGAGACGAGCTTCTCGACTGGCAGGGAATTTAAGCGAATTTCTTGTTACGTCGAATGGTTCCTGTTCGTTATCGTCTATTTCTTTTTCAATAAGCCCTTCGTCATTTAGCAGTTCTGTCACCCGAGGCATTTCTGCTAAAACATCTTCGGAAGCTTCCTTTGCTAATGGAGCATTGCTATTTTTGGCAAGTGAAAAATCTAAAAGGCGATGAGTGTAGTCGAAGCTAGGACCTAGAATTTGTCCTCCGGGTAAATCTTTAAATGTTGCTGAAATTCTGCGGCGAATCTGCATCTTTCCGGTATCTACAGGAACTGTATTTCCAAACCTAGGCAGCGTTGTTCTATATGCGCGAAGCAGAAATATTGCTTCGACAATATCCCCACGCGCTTGTTTGATCGCTAGTGCCGCGAGGTCTCTGTCGTAAAGGGACCCTTCAGCCATTACCCGGTCAACTGATAAGCTTAGTTGATTTTTAATTTGATCTAAGGTTAGTTCTGGAACACGTTTATCGCCTCTACGTTCCTCTGCCAGAAGCGTTTGAGAATTTTCTATAGCGGCATCCCCACCCTTGACGGCTACATACATGGCGTTATCCCTTTATCGTCTTAAGCATTTTTAATTTTGTCGTTCTAGGTAGAGCACTTAATTTTTTATCACTCGTAAGAATGATGTCTATTCCTTTTGGAAAAAGAGAGTTCGCTTTAACGCGATGATCCCATAGCGACGCAGGAATGTTTTCTGCATTTAAAAAGCGAGACTTTTTTATGCCTGGCCCTGTAAGTTTCAGTTTGCCTATATCATCAAGGCTTTGTGTTTGAATTATAACTGTAGCAGCGGTTTCTGGGTTGTCATCTGTTCCGAGGTTTAAAGGCGGAAGTTCAGCTGGAGCAGTGAAAAAAACAACAAAGTCTGCCTCACTACTATGTTCTACAAGTTTTAATCCAGTATGGAATTTAAGGTATTTTGATACTTCACTGTCTTGCGGTAAATCCAACCAGACTTTTGTTTGAAAGTCCATCAGCGTTAGACATATCGCAGCGGTTGCTCTCATCATTGGAGCGGGAGCTGATAGTTTATTTTTGATCTTTTTAATTGTTCCAGGCTCAGACATTACTTTTAAAATTTTCCTGAACACAATTTGACTTTCATAAATTGGGTCGTCAAAGCCTGTCTCTAATGGGATATGGTCAATTGACTCTTGAAGGAGTGCCATTTTATTCACCTCGCACCATTGTAAAAAATTCAACTTTAGTATTTGCTGCTTTTTTGCCAGCTGAAAACTTCTGTTTTTTCGTTGCCTCTTCAAGCGGTTTTATGACTTTTTTAAAAATGGCGGCTGAATACCGATCGTCTTGAAGCATGGCGTCGAGTACAGCGCTTTGTTCAGCTTTCAATGCGGATCTACCTTGAACGTAAGCGACCCCCGATATTCCGCTGTCTAACCTTATAGTTGCGCGTGTTAGCGCCATTTCACCAACATTGAAGGTTGTGCCAACCCCACCGGCTTTTCCTCTTACCATGACCATGCCGGTCTCGGGCGCCCTAACATTTACCCAAGATGGTTTATCCTGTAACTCACACCACAGCGTATCAAGGAGTTCGGTGTCTGCCTTTGCCAAGACCGACATCCATTTCTGGCGTTTTGTTCGTTCTAATTTTTCAGGTTCTTTCATCGTGAAGATCTCCTGTTGACTTTTGAATTATTTGTCTAGACATATAGATGACTAACGCTAGAATAAATCATTTACTGTCTGGGTAAAGTAAAAATATTGAGTCATTTATGTTACGTTTGCGCGAAAACGTTTAGTCGTGGATTAATCAGATGCAGTGGGAAAAGGGCATATCGGCGTGGAAGCAAATATCGAACGATATAGAGACGTCGATTAAAAACAAAACTTGGAAGCCGGGTGATAAGCTCCCAACAGAAATGGAATTGGCCAAAACGTATGGAGTGAATAGGCATACAATTCGCCGGTCTGTTCATGAATTAGTTGAGAAGGGATTAGTTAGTGTGGAGCAAGGACGAGGTATGTTTATACCAGACTATGTCCTAGATTATAAGTTAGCCAAAAGAACTCGATTTTCGGAGGTCGTCTCAGGCCAAAATAAATTTCCTGGGGGAAGAGCCTTAAGCGGTGAGGTAATAAAAGCAAACAAAAAAGTGTCAGAGGCATTGACAGTGCCGTTAGAGGGAAAAGTTTGTTTACTTAGAACAATTCGGGAGTTAGATGGCGTGCCAATCGTTTTGGCGTCTCACTATTTCTCGGCGTCACGCTTCCCAGATTTTCTTGAAAGATTTGAGAAATTAAAATCCGTATCAAAAACTCTAGACAGTTATGGCTTGGGTAATTATGAACGGAAATCAACTAATATTAGTGCGCGGATGCCTAATTCCGAAGAAATAGCGAGTCTCAAACAACCAGCTAACCGGCCTGTATTAATAACAGAGTCCGTCAATGTGGACAGTTTTGGAGAGCCCATCGAGTTTGGCATTTCCTCATTTAGTGCGGAAAGAACGAATTTGATCGTCGAAAGTTGATTATTAAAAAACTTTTAAGTTTTACGATCTTTAGATAGGTTGTCAAAACGTTATGGAACTGTCTAACTTTTAACAAGATCTACAAACCGTCTAGAATACAATGAATTAAAGGGTCTAAGATATGTCATCTACGCCGAATGGTCAGATTCTATCAGAAAAACTGGGAGGCCACGTATTAGTGGATTCCCTGCGGGCGCACGGCGTTGAAATGGTATTTGGAGTGCCTGGTGAAAGTTATTTGGCTGTATTAGATGGGTTGCAAGACGCTAATAGTATACAAACCATCATATGCCGTCAGGAGGGTGGCGCCACGATGATGGCGGAAGCTTACGGTAAAATGACGGGCAAGCCGGGTGTATGTCTCGTAACACGAGGGCCTGGTGCTACAAATGCGAGCGCTGGCGTTCATATAGCGATGCAGGACTCTACGCCACTTGTTTTGCTCGTAGGCCAGGTCGGAAGATCAATGATGGATCGTGAAGCATTTCAAGAAATCGACTACAGGCGCATGTTTGGTGAAATTACAAAGTGGGTTGCTCAAGTTGAGGACCCTATGAGAATTCCCGAGTATATAAATAGAGCGTTTTATACAGCGACTTCGGGTCGGCCAGGGCCAGTTGTTCTGGCATTACCAGAAGACATGTTGACAGAATTCGCTGATAGCCCAGCGATAAACTCCTATCAAAAAGTGCAACCATATCCTTCGCCTTCAGATCTCGAAACACTGCAATCATTACTTAATGCCGCCAATGCGCCACTAATGATTATCGGTGGAGGAGGTTGGGATTCTGCTGCCTGTACTAAAATTCAAGAGTTTGCAGATAGAAACAATCTAGCTGTGGGATGCTCTTTTCGCTGCCAGGACTATTTCGATAACAGACATCCAAATTATGTTGGTCATATTGGGATAGGTCTATCCCCCTCGCTGGAAAAGCGGGTATTAGAAGCTGACCTGCTATTAGTTGTCGGGGCTCGTTTAGGTGAAATAACCACAGGCGGTTACAAATTGCTTAACATCCCTAAACCGAATCAGAAACTTGTCCATGTTCACGGAGGCGCAGAGGAGTTAGGAAGCGTATATCAACCCGACTTACCTATTAATGCTGGACCGTGTCAGTTTGCAGATGCCATTCACAATCTGGTGCTGGAAAATTCGTCGAGGTGGGCATCTAGTACTTCGGAAGGAAATAAAGCATATCTTGAAACATTGAAGCCACAACCAATTCCTGGCGATGTGCAGATGGGAGAAATTGCATCGTGGTTAAATCAAAAGCTCCCGGAAGATGCGTTTATTTGTAATGGAGCGGGAAACTACGCGACTTGGATGCATCGATTTTATCAATATAGAAAGTATCGGACCCAATTGGCACCAACAAGTGGGTCAATGGGATACGGTTTGCCTTCAGCGGTTGCTGCTAAGCTCGTCCATCCTGAACGGGTGGTAGTTAGTATGAATGGTGATGGGTGTTTTATGATGCATGGACAGGAATTAGCAACCGCAATGCAGTATGGAGCCAACATAATAATTATTATTGTTAACAATGGTATGTTCGGTACCATTCGTATGCATCAAGAGCGCGAATATCCAGGGAGGATCGCAAATACAGGGTTGCAAAATCCAGATTTTGCAGCCCTTGCTCGAGCATATGGAGCTGCTGGCGAGCTTGTAACTAAAACCGAAGAGTTTTATCCAGCTTTTGAAAGAGCTTTAGAGGCTTCTACACCAACGATTATAGAGATTAAAATACATCCAGATGCAATCTCACCTGCTACCACGTTAAGTGCTATAAGAGAGGCAGCGCTAGCGAAAGAAAATAAGAATTAATATTATTTTGAAACTCAAAATGAAAAAGTAGAAGATTAGCGAATTGTCGAGAAGTTAAATAGGTTCTAAATATTATGGGATGGAGTTGTTAGATGGTCGATACAAATAAAGTTATAATTACCTGCGCTGTTACTGGTTCTATTCATACTCCTACAATGAGCCCTCATTTACCCATTACTCCAGATGAAATCGCTGATGCATCTATTGGTGCCTGGGAAGCGGGCGCTTCAATTATACATCTTCACGCAAGAAACCCAGAGGATGGTAGTCCTACTCCGGACCCAGATGTATTTATGGAATTTCTTCCCCGAGTGAAACAGGCTACGGATGCAGTTGTGAATATTTCAACTGGTGGCGGGCATGGAATGACTGTACAGCAACGCCTTGAGGCTGCCGTTAAGGCAAGCCCAGAAATGACTTCCTTAAATATGGGATCAATGAATTTTGGGCTTTTTCCAATCTTAGACAAGATGTCAGATTTCCAGCATGATTGGGAACCAAAATATCTAGAGAACTCTCGAGACTTTATTTTTCGGAACACTTTCAAAGATATTGAGTACATCCTTAAGGAGCTAGGTGAGGGGCATGGAACGCGGTTTGAGTTCGAGTGTTATGATATTGGACACCTTTATACGCTCGCTCACTTCCTTGATCGAGGTTTGGTTAAACCGCCTCTATTTGTCCAGTCCATCTTTGGTATATTAGGTGGAATTGGTGCTGATGAGGAGAACTTAATGCACGCGCGTAGGATCGCTAATAAGCTGTTTGGTAACGATTATCAATGGTCGGTTTTAGCGGCGGGGCGCCATCAAATGAATTTTGTTACTATGGCTGCTATGCTTGGAGGCAATGTGAGAGTGGGTTTGGAAGATAGCTTATACATAGGTAAAGGCAAGCTTGCAGAGTCCAATAAAGATCAAGTGGCTAAAATACGAAGAATTATAGAAGATTTGTCTTTAGAGGTGGCATCTCCTAAGGAAGCGCGCGAAATGTTGGGCTTGAAGGGCGGGGATCTGGTTCAGTTTTGAGACACGGTGGGTAACTTCTTTGATATAAACAAGGCAATAGTTAGACTTCCCTCGAAAGAAGTTAGTAATGGCCTGCGGTCAGTTGACTATGGTGACCCTTCTTATGAACTTGTAAAGGCAGAACACGACGTTTACGTCAAAGCACTGATAAGTGAGAGTGTAGACGTTGAAATACTTGCGCCACTTCCAGGTTTCCCCGACGCGTTGTTTATTGAAGACCCAGCACTCGTTTTTTCCGAGGCTGCTGTTGTTCTTAAATCCTCTAGGATAGAAAGAAGCGGTGAGGGCGAAATACTGTCACGCTCGCTTAAAAATAACTTTCATGATGTTTTCTATTTAGACGATGGGTTTGTCGACGGAGGGGATGTTCTCCAACTTCCAGATGCAGTAATTATTGGGTTATCACAAAGGACTGATCGCAAGGGAGCGGAAGCTCTTAGGATAATCCTTAATCATTTAGGTAAAAAGAGTTTGATCTGTAAGGTTCCAAGCGAAGTACTTCACTTAAAATCAGATTGCTCTCTTATAGACTGCGACACTATTTTAGTGACGGAAAAGCTCGCCGATGAAAAAACCTTGTCCGGTTTTAATAAAATAATAGTACCGGAGAAAGAGTCGAACGCTGCGAATACCATTAGAATAAAATCTAAGATTTTTATTGGACAACAATTTCCAGCAACTATCCAGGTACTTGAAAAACGTGGATTTGAATTAATACCATTAGGAATAAGTGAAATTAGTAAAATCGACGCAGGTTTGTCCTGCATGAGCCTGCGTTGGTTTCAATAGAAATACAGATTTATCTTGGTTTTGAACATGTATATCAGTACTTTTAGATATTTGTTTCCATTTTAGTTTGAGAAATTAATGAATACCGCCAAAAGGTTAGGTGTCGATAATCAGCTTGATCGAATAATCATCGAAACGCTATAATACACCAGTGTCTAGCGGGAACTGCAATAAGGAACCCGACGCTGCTAGAAGTTTAAAGTTAGGATCAGAGATATGTTAGCCAGGGAATTAACGATTGAAGAACTTGCTTCAGAGATACCAGACGGTTCCAAGTTAGCGTTGCCCCCAGACTATGCTTACTGCGCATTGAGCGCAGTTAGAGCGTTGATACGACAACAAAAAAGGGAACTCCACCTTGTTGGGGTTCCGTCATTAGGATTTCAAGCGGACATGCTGATTGGGGCCGGCTGTGTGGCGACTGTCGAAACTGCTGCGGTAACCTTATCCGAATACGGTCTTGCCCCACGGTTTACGGCCGCTGTAAAATCAGGGTCTATAACAATGATGGATGCGACCTGTCCAGCTATACACGCCGCTCTGCAAGCGTCTGAAAAAGGCATTCCATTTATTCCTCTTCGGGGATTGATAGGTTCAGATATTTTGAAAAATAGAAAAGATTGGAAAGTTGGTAACAATCCATTTGCCGATGAGAAGGATGATCCAATTGTATTTTTACCTGCACTTAAGCCAGACGTTGCGCTTATACATGCTCCAATTGGGGATAAGTTCGGAAATGTCTGGGTTGGCGTTCGAAGAGAGCAAATGCTAATGGCGCATGCCGCCAAAACGACATATGTCACTGTAGAGGAGATTGTAGAGGGCAATATTATGGAAGATCTCCAACTAAAGGCGGCAGCAATTCCTGGTATCTATATAAATGTCATAGCTGAGGCTAAAAATGGTGCTTGGCCTATAGGGATCCCAGGAGGATATGACTCCGATCACCAACATTTAAAGGGTTATGTTGAACTTGCGCAAACTGCGGAAGGTTTCGATCAATATAAGAACGAGCATATTTATAATAGTAAAGCAGAAGCTGCCGAATAGAATTTTATGTCTACTGTATTACTTGAAGAAATTCTTATTAATGCCATTTCCAAAAATTTAGACGGGTTAGGACACATTGCTGTTGGGGCTTCTTCTCCTATACCAGGCGCCGCAGCTTTACTGGCTAGAACGCGCAGTAATGGGAGCATGCGAGTTTCTATATTAGGAAGTGAAGATAACAATTTCTTTAGTGATGGTGGAAAAGAAATTTTTGACATTGCTGGGCAGGGAAGAATGGACGCATTCTTTCTTAGTGGAGCTCAAATTGACGGTAAGGCAAATGTTAACCTCGTAGCGGTTGGTGATTATAATCAGCCTAAAGCCAGATTCCCGGGTTCTTTTGGCTCAGGGTATTTGTATTTTGTTGTACCAAGAGTGATTTTATTTAGACTAGAACATACCCCTAGGACATTAGTAAAAGAAGTTGATTTTATAAGCGCACCAGGGTTTTCAGATGGCGACATTTATCGCCCTGGGGGACCTTACAAACTTATTACCGACCGATGTTTGTTCCACGTAAATAAACAAAAAAAGTGCTTCGAATTAGAGAGTGTTCACCCGGGTCATACGGTTGATGAAATACTTGAGCAAACCGGCTTCGAATTTTTACTGCCCAATAATGAAGTCCCAGAAACAGAAACGCCAGATGATGCTACATTAAAAGTAATCAGAGGAGAGGTTGCGCGGGAAATATCAGAGATTTACCCATCTTTCGCATCGCGGGTTTTTGGTATCAAGTAGGTTTGGACGGTTCTCAGAGTAGAAACCCGAAGTTTGGCTAAAATATTACCACTGATAAGGATTTAATATAATGACGAGTAATAACGGGGGTGCTTTAGCTGGATTAAAAGTTATAGACTGCACCAGAGTTTTAGGTGGGCCTTACTGTACTCAAATGTTAGGTGACCATGGCGCTGAAATTATTAAAATAGAGCCGCCCCAAGGCGATGAAGTAAGAGATTGGGGGCCACCATTTCATGATGATGATGCAGCTTATTTTATAGGTGTGAACAGAAACAAGCGGTCCCTTGGCCTAGATCTTAGGTCTGCAGAGGGTAAAGATGTTCTGCTTAGATTACTAGAGGATGCGGACGTTATCATTGAAAATTACAAAACTGGCTCTATGGAAAAATGGGGGCTTGGTTATGAGGAAGTTCTCAGCAAGAAATACCCTAGGCTTGTACATTGTCGAATTTCAGGGTTTGGAGCAGATGGTCCTTACGGCGGATTCCCGGGATACGACGGTATTATTCAAGCTATGGTAGGTCATTTTTCAATAAATGGTGCAAAGGAAAGTGGTCCCACACGGTTGGGACTTGCTATGGTCGACATAGGAACGGGGTTGTATGCAGGCAATGCAATAATGATGGCCCTCTTCGAAAGAGAAAAGTCTGGTAAGGGTCAATATTTGGACATGACTTTATACGATTGCGGCCTTTCGCTTATGCACCCGCATGTTCCCAACTATTTTGTTAGTGGCGGAAAAGTACCCGGGCTTACCGGTAACCCACACCCCAACATAGCGCCATACGATTTATTTGTCACAAAGACTTGTCAAATTTTTATAGCAGGTGGGAATGACAGAGCTTGGAAGCGATTATGCGAGGAGGTAGGGAGACCCGAACTGGGGGATGATCCACGCTTCCTTACCAATGCTGATCGCCAGGTCAACAAACAGGAACTTAAGAAAGAACTTGAAGGTGTATTTGCTGAAGTGGATGGAGAAGCTTTTTGCGAAAAGCTATTGGCAGCCGGACTTCCTGTTGGGCCTATTAGAAACACAGAGGATGTAATGTCTCATCCTCATACATTACATAGAAACATGCGAGTGGAGAAAGATGGGTATAAAAGCTGGGGTATACCCATAAAGTTCTCAAGAACCCCCGGTTCTATCCGGCATGTGCCGCCAAAATTTGGAGAACACGGCAGGGATATTTTAAAAGAACATGGATTTTCATCAAGCGAGATCGATGATTTATTTAAAAAAGAGGTAGCATTGGATGAACGGAAAAAGGCCTAAGAAAATATATCAATATTAAGCCTGCTTGATTTATAAGTTGAAATAGCTACGTAAGTTCCAAAATATGTAAGGGGTAGATAAAATGAAAGTTGTGAAGACAGATGCAGAATGGCGGGAACAGTTAGATGATATCCAGTTCGAAGTAACAAGAAAACATGGGACGGAACGGGCTTGGACAGGAAAGTATGCAACCAATAAAGACCCTGGCATATATAAATGTGTCTGCTGCGGTCAACCTTTGTTTGACAGTAAAACAAAGTATGAATCCGGAACTGGCTGGCCAAGCTTTTTTGCGCCAATCTCAGAGGAGGCAGTTGGTACCACCGTCGACCGAAGTTTCTTTATGACGCGGACCGAAGCACATTGCTCCAACTGTGGCGCCCATTTGGGACATATATTTGAAGACGGGCCAGCGCCGACAGGCCTTAGATACTGCATGAACTCGGCCTCATTAGATCTTGAAAAAGAATAATTTTTCTATCTACGACACTACAAAAATTAACTTTTAGAGGATTTAGTTTTGAAAAATCTTGCCATTCTGGATGATTATATCGGAGCGTCTTTAAACTCTGCCGATTGGGATGAGCTAAAGGATGATTTTGATATCACGGTTTTCAATAGTCATTTTAGCGATCCGCCAATGTTAATAAAACGTTTAAAGGGTTTCGAAGTAATTTGTGCAATGCGAGAAAGAACGCCATTTACTGCTGAAGTTTTTGAAGGGCTTCCTAATTTAGAATTATTTGTAACAAGTGGGATGCGAAATGCTTCCATAGATATAGCAGCCGCTGAAAAACAGGGTGTTATCGTATGCGGAACAGACGGATCATTTCAAGCAACTCCAGAGCACACTTGGAGCTTATTGCTGGCCTGTGCAAGGAATATCCATCAGGACTCAAACGCACTTTCGGATGGTAAATGGCAAACGCAGCTTGGAATTGAATTGTATGGTAAAACGATAGGATTGTTAGGATTAGGCAGAATAGGCGCCAGAGTTGCAGAATTTGCGCGGGTCTTTGGCATGAAAATAATAGCTTGGAGTCCAAATTTAACACAGGCGCGTTGCGACGAAGTTGGAGTTGGACTAGTTTCAAAAGATGAACTTTTCAAGAATTCTGATTTTGTTAGCATCCATCTGGTGTTGGGTGACCGGAGCCGTAACTTAGTAAATAAAGCTGAGTTTGATGCTATGAAACCATCAGCCTTTCTAATTAACACATCTAGAGGACCTATAGTGAATGAAGATGCGTTGGTGGAGGCAATTGAAAAAAAGAAAATACGTGGGGCAGGTATAGACGTGTTCGAGATTGAGCCACTTCCCGTTCACCATAGGCTGCGTCAGTTGAGCAATCTCACTCTAACTCCTCACACTGGGTATTTCACTGAAGAGGCCTTCACAACATTTTACACTCAAATGATTGAAAATATCTCCGCATGGAAGAGTTCCAAGCCGATAAGAGTATTAAGCTCTAGCTAAACATTATTTTGTGATTACAAAATTGGTAAGACTTTCTCGGGTGGCCGGCCTATTGTGGCTTTATTCCCATTTATAACAATCGGCCTTTCCATGAGAATTGGGTTGTTAGCAATAGCCTCTACGAGCTGATCAACCGTCAACTCAGAATTTGATAGCTTGAGCTCTTTATATAGTCCTTCTTTTGTCCGAAGTATAGCGCGTGGCTCGACATTTAAAAGTGAGAGAATATTCAAGATTTCAGAGACACTAGGTGGCTCTTTTAAATACTCTATTATCTTTGAAGTGTGTCCTTGCTCCCTAATTAAAGATAGGGTCTGCCGAGATTTAGAACAACGGGGATTGTGATATATGATAATACCCATTAATTAGCTCCCTGCTGATACCTGTATGCATCCAGGCAATGATAATCTAGTTAGATAATCTAGTTAAAAATATTTTGTAATAAAGATACTAGGGCTGCTGATTGGATTGTAAAATGTTAGAAAAATTTTTCTGCCAAAAATCTATAACATATCGCACTCTAAGGCGCATAATACCAAGATAATTTGACAGCTCAGTTGTGTTGACCCATCTGCATTCTAAGATGCCCTCGTCTATCTGAGGGTAAGTGGCATCATCTCCACCTTCATAACGTATCATGTACCAATGGGTTTTCTTGAGATACCGTAAATCATCGTGTTGGGTCGTATGCCAAGTCGATACCAATTTCCCCTGTATTGATAATTTACAAAATTCCAGCCCGGTTTCTTCTGCCACTTCGCGGCGTGCCGTTTCTTGTTTTGACGCGCCGCATTCAATCCTGCCTTTAGGCATATCCCACTTGCGACCTTTAAGCATTAACAAAAGGTTGTTCTCGTCATTCAAAACTAATCCGCCGGCAGACTTAATCTTAGGAAGGCACAGAGTATCAGATAATGTTTTCGGCTTGTGAACTAACAACATAAACCTCACTTAAACGATTCGGAAAACAATGGCAAATGAATGTCTTAGTCGATGGCAAATAAAGGAAATTTTTTTAATTATTTTTTTTAAAATTTGAAAATAGTTCCCTGTTATCATTGAATTCTTTTAGAACAGAGAATTGTTGCAAGGTTAAGCCTCGAAATTTCACTCCGTTTACTTTGATACTATGGTTGTCTTTTATATTATCACCGGTTAGAGGATTGTAGTCTTGTCCCGAGAATTTTCTTACGAGATATAGCATGGAGGTTAATCGTGCCTCTCGTTTTACGTTACCATTGATGACGACCCATGGTGATATTTTTGAGGAGGTGTGTCTAAACATTTGCTCTTTAAATCCTGTAAACACCTCCCACTCTTTTCGCGCCAACAGATCGGTGTCTGAAATTTTCCAATATCTAAGAGGATCATTTATTCGATTTTCGAGCCTATATAGCTGTGTCTCTGGCTCAACCGAGAGATAATATTTGATAATAATTAATCCGTTAGCAATATGATTGTGCTCCCATGCTAAAACTTTATTCATAAAATTTTGATATTGCCTATTTGAGCAATAGCCCAAAGTCGGTTCTATCAAAGCGCGGGTATACCAGGATCGATCAAAAAAAGTGATCTCTCCTGGTTTAGGAAAATGTCGCTCATAACGCTTGAACCAGTTTTTTGATTCGTGCTTTGTCGGAATACCAAGTTCCACAGTTTTATAATGTTTTGGCATCAGGTTCTCCGTAAAACGTTTTATTGTGGAACCTTTTCCCGCGGCGTCCCGTCCTTCAAAAATAATAACGAGGCGCCGTTTTTGATCTAGTATCCTCTGTTGGATATTTAACAACTCAAACTGCAGCCTCTTTTTCTCGTTTGCGTACGCTTTGTTGTCCACCCCTGCATAAGGGGTCTCTATCGCTTTCATCTGCCTTAGCTTCATGGCAAATCTCCTACATGACTGACTCGGTCTTTTAACTATATTATCAAAAATAGACCAATTGTAATGGAATGATCACATTCAAACCTTATACAGTGTTTAAGATTGTGCTGGGACTATTCCCTTACTTAAACTTAAACAGATATAAAAAAATTATTCACTAATTAAAAGATGCTTCTAAAAATAAAAACGAGATAGATAGTGCCACAAAGAATCAAGGATAAAAACACTGCCGCACTTCCATAATCCTTAGCGCGTTTTGAAAGTCCGTGGTTTTCGAGAGAAATTCTATCTACGGCAGCTTCTACGCTTGAATTCAAAAGTTCTACAATCAAAACAAGTATTACCGAGCTGATCATTAAAAGCTTTTCTAACAAGGAGGTTTCTAATAAAAGAGCTATAGGTACCAATAAAAATGTTAATAGAATTTCTTGTCTAAAGGCGCTTTCTTCTTTTAGACCACATAACAAGCCAGCTAGGGAATTTTTGGTTGCTTTGATAAAACGACGGATCCCTTTGTTATCTTTATAGGGGTTGTCAATAATGTTGTAGCTCCCAGTTTCTCTAGATTTTACAAGATGGCCTTTAAAAATTTTAGTGGCATGGTCCCAAGAAAATTTTTCAGCGTGTTTGCGGACATGCTTTCGTGACAACGTAAGTGCTTGCTCGCAAGCAAGACCGAGATCTCCATCAAGTATGCCCGCCTTAGCCTTGAAGTTGTTTGCGTCACCCTCAATCACATCGATAGGCCCACTCACAGGAAAAGCGGCGACAGGTAAGCCACATGCCATGGCTTCGAGAAGTACAAGACCAAAGGTATCAGTTCTACTTGGAAAAACAAATACATCTGCTTGATTGTAGTAGAACGGGAGTTGCTCTTTTGTTTTGGCACCGAAAAAAGTCACATTAGGATATTTTTGACGTAATTTCTTAAGTTCTGGCCCATCGCCAACTACCCATTTTTCTCCCTTCAAATCTAAGCTGAGAAAGGCTTCAAGATTCTTTTCAATAGCAATCCGACCAACGTAAAGAAATATCGATTCATCGTTTTTTGCTCGTTCAGCATTCGGCTTGAATAACTCCGTATCTACACCTCTGGGCCAAAGAACGGCATTTTCCACTTCCCATTTTTGTAAATCATTTAGCACTGAGGATGTTGGTACCATCACAGCGCTCGAATGCCTGTGAAACCAACGAATAAATCGGTATGTAAAAGCAAGCGGAATACGAAAGCGAGAGTGAATATACTCCGGAAATCGCGTGTGGTATGCTGTGGAAAACCGGAGATCGTGTCTAATAGCGTAATTTCGGGCAGATATCCCTAAAGGCCCTTCAGTAGAAATATGTATAATATCTGGCGCTATTGACTTGATACTTGAAGTCATCCTCTTGCCAGGAAATAACGCCAGTCGTATTTCGGGATAAGTTGGACATGGGATTGAAAAAAATTGGTCGGGCGTTATTACGAAAACTTGGTAACCAAAACTTTCCAAGCATTTCTTTGTATAAGATAAGGTCCTTACAACCCCGTTCACTTGAGGGGCCCAGGCATCAGAAACAATGAGAATTTTTTGTTCTTTATTCTCCATCACGCGATAGCTTGATCAAAGTTCTTGTTGGATTTGAGTGTTGTGCTAGCTGCTAGTTCATCTATCTGCCCACCCCAGTGCAAAATTTCCAACCTCCCATCAAAATGCTCTACCAATGCGGACAATGATTCTACCCAATCACCATCATTTGTATACAGTATATCGCCCACAAATTTCATCTCTGGTTTATGTATATGACCGCATACAATACCATCGCATTTACGCCGTCTCGTCTCGGTTGCTAAAGCCTTTTCGAAACTGGAAATAAAAGACACGGCTAATTTTACTTTTTGCTTCAAGTACTGAGAAAAAGACCAGTAGGGAAGATTTAAAAGCGAACGGACATAATTAAATGTCGTATTCATTGTTAGAAGCACGGTATACGCTTTGTCTCCCAAATATGCTAGCCAACGCGCGTGTTGTATGACGTGATCAAACAAATCGCCATGTACGACCCATAATTTTTTCCCGTCGACAGTCTTATGAATATGGTCTTGTTTTATTTGAATATCACCAAATGACAATCCTGTGTAAGCTCTGGCCATTTCGTCATGATTACCCGGAATATAAATAACTTGGGTACCCGCTCGAGCCTTTCGAAGTATTTTTTGGACAATGTCGTTATGTAGTTGAGGCCAATACCAATTTTTTTTGAGCTGCCAGCCGTCTACTATATCCCCGACTAAGTAGAGCGTTTGTGACTCTGTGTGTTTGATGAAGTGTAACAGCTCTCTCGCTCGGGCACCTCTTGTACCAAGATGTGTGTCGGAAATCCAAATAGTTCTGAACCGTTGAATTGGCAAACTATTGGTTGTATCCCTCATGCGGAGACCCCGACCCAGTTAAAAAACCTTAAAGTACGGAGTGGGAGTTATCGAAACGTTTCATAATTTTTAAAGTTTTGTGTCGTTTATCTCTTAAGCAGCCGGGAAACCTTTTTATTTCGCAGTGATTGTAATCGAATGGTTACTTTTTTGTAATTAAACGGCCTTGATTCCGTAAAGTAAACATCGACTACACAACATAAGTTTAATGCGTTAAAGGCGTTTATTGAGGTTTTTGATGTTTAGCGTGTCTAATGTTAGCAAGCACTTTGGTGAGGTAAGGGCGGTCGACGACGCGTCTTTTAGTATAGCTGAACCTCAAATGGTTGGAATTATTGGTCGTTCAGGAGCTGGTAAGTCGACTCTGTTACGGGTTCTTAACCGATTAGCTGACGCGACGAGCGGCGAGGTGTGGGTTGAAGGGGAGGATATCCTTTCTTTCAAAGGGGCTAGAAAAAGAGAATGGCAGAGTAATTGTGCCATGATATTTCAGCAATTTAATTTGGTACCACGACTGGATGTATTAACCAATGTTCTCCTGGGTCGCCTCAACAAACACCGCACAATTCCCAGCCTGTTTAAGCTCTTTAGTGCTAAGGAACGTTTAGATGCTTTGATGGCTTTAGATCGTTTAGGGATTTCATCAATAGCACTGCAACGAGTAGAAACGCTATCTGGTGGTCAACAACAACGCGTAGCTATCGCAAGAGCGCTCGTGCAGAAACCTCAAATAGTTTTAGCCGATGAGCCTATAGCCTCCCTCGATCCATTGAATGCGAAAATAGTGATGGAGTCGCTACGAGACATTCATGACACTGATGGGCTAACTGTCATCTGCAATCTGCACACGTTGGATACAGCCAGACAGTTTTGCGACAGAGTTATAGGAATGAGCGAAGGTCGTATAGTTTTTGATGGTAAGGCGGATAATTTAACGACAGAAGTTGCCAAGTCGATTTATGGCGCATCGGAGGACTTTGAGGAGTCAATGACTTCGACGGCAATTGGAAGCGATAATAACAAACCATCACGAGAAGACCTGCAGATAAAGGAATTATCAACTGTAGACGCGTGATAATTGAACCGATTCAACTATGTTGGATTTTTTTTTGGAAAGGAAATGAGTATGAAAAAATTAGGATTTTTCTCGTCGGTCATAGTGGTTGCCGGGTTTATATCAAGTGCCACAGCTGGTAATTATGCTGGACCAACGATTGACGCTACTAAATACGGCTTCAAAGAATTTCGTATGGGCATATTGGGCGGTGAAGCGGCGCAAGATCGTCAAAAGAGCTACGCATGCTTTACGCCACAGGTTTCAAAGATGCTTGGCGTACCAGCCAAAATTTTTGTCGCTAAGGATTATGCGGGCACTATGGAAGGTATCCTGGGAGGGACGATTGATTATGCTTGGTTTGGTCCGTCTGGTTACGCAGGCGTATACCTCCGCGATCCAAATATCGTAAAACCAATTATGACTCGCATTCAACCTAACGGCGCTATGGGGTACTATTCAGTTTTAGTGGCGAGAGCAGACTCAGGTATTAAAGATATAAAAGACCTTAAAGGTAAGAAACTTGGTTATGCAGATCCAAACTCTACCTCGGGCTATTTAATTCCTTCTATCGAGTTTCCAAAAATGGGAATAACTGACGACTACTTTTCTAGCACTCAATTTTCTGGCGGCCATGAGAACAATGTTTTAGCGGTTCTAAATGGTGATATTGACGCTGCCGTGACATGGACGTCAGGGGTCGGAGAATGGGATGAAGGTTACTCAAGTGGCAACCTCCGTAAGATGGTTGATAAAGGCATATTGAATATGGATGACCTTAAATTGGTTTGGAAATCAAAATTAATTCCAAATGGTCCTGTGGTTGTAAAGAAGGACATGCCGGAAGAAATGGTTAAGGTTATGATAGAGGGATTTAATTGGGTTCATAAAAACGATCCAGAATGCATGCTAGGTGTTGCGGGCGGAGAGATCAAACAGTGGACACCTGTTGACCACGGCCACTACGAGACAATCGTAGCAGCCAGAAAAGCCAAGATTGAGGCGAAGAAAAAGAAGAACTAAATTTTTTCTGAGTAAAATGCGGCTGGGTCATAGTTCGTGAGCCAGCCGCTTATTGTTTTTCTAGGATAACGTAATGTCACTTGCAGTGCCGAACCATTTGAGCGTGATCGAGCTAGAGTTAAAACGTCAAACCAAAATGCGTGGCGTTTATTCTCTAACTATTTTTGTAGCGCTCGTACTATTTATTATTTTGGGCTTTGAAACAGCTAACGAGGCAAATTCCGGTGGTTTTCTTCAAGGGTTTTCGCAATTATTAGATTTTCCAATCGATATCATTAAGATGTCGTTTGATGCTGGTTGGGGATGGTTTTATTTGCTTGTCGAATACTTCCCAGCTTTGATGGAAACAATTCACATGGCCATCTTGGCTACTTTCATTGGTTTCGTTGGTGCTGTTGTTGTTAGTCTATTAGCAAGTCAGAACCTCGTTAAAAATACAACCGCCGTTTCACTCATGAGGCGTGTTATGGATTTTTCCAGAGCGTTCCCTGAACTTGTGATAGCGATGGTCCTCTTATTTTTAATGGGTAAATCGGCCGTTCCCGCGTTGATTGCAATCGCCTTCCATACAGTAGGTGCGCTAGGGAAACTGTTTTCTGAGGTGAATGAAAATGCGGATATGAAGGCGGTCGAGGGCTTAACTGCAAACGGCGCTAATTGGTTTCAACAAGTCCGATATGGCATTATTCCGCATGTTCTGCCAAATTATTTAAGCTACGGTTTACTAAGACTTGAAATCAATGTGCGTGCTTCCACAATTTTAGGGTTTGTGGGTGCCGGTGGAATAGGAGAACAACTTACAGCTAACATCCAATGGACTTATGGCGCCGATGTGACAGCAATTTTTGTTCTCCTGATTGTTACAATTATCGCCCTTGATTATTTGTCGAGATGGTTACGTGGAAAATTAATTGCCAGTGGCGCGAGTGTAGTAGGATAGTGCAAATGGCTTCTTCAAAACGTGAAATTGAAAACAAAATTTATCGAGAATTTAGTCATATTATTTATCCAAGTTGGCGAAAAAAAGTAATACCGCTTGGGATCGTAGCCATTGGCCTGCTTTACTTAGGGTATGTTTTTTCATTTTTTGATATGTATAATATTGGAAAGCGTTGGAATACAGAAAGGGCCTCATTTTTTGCTCTCGATTCTTATGCACATAAAGTTCACGTTCAAAGCTATTGGAAGAACCCTCTTAAATTGAAAGTAACATTAGAAGGCAGTCGGTTCGAAACTTACGATCCTTACCCAGAATGGGTCACAGGGAGTAAGAACGAAAATAAGCGTATTGATTTTGGCGATGATGGTTATTTGGTTTTGCTTGATAATAAGGTAGTGATGCATTGGACCGATGGTGTTCCAATAACCGTCACCCGGCCGGTAAATGGAAAGCTAGGCATACAAAGTCTTGAAGATCTCCCGGATTACGTGAGAGTTACCAAAAACAAAATTAACGTGCGGCCAAGCCTGTATTCCCGCGTTCAGTTTTATAAAACAAAAATTGTAATCCACAGATATTTCAACGGCTGGGAATATTTCTTCTTTGACTTTCAATCGCCTCTGGCTAATCACGGTTTCTTCGATACACTCCGCTTCGTTTTTTTGGATAAAAGGCTAGATCCAAAGATGAGTAATTTATCTTTCGCATGGAATGAATTTTTATATAACGGTCTATGGCTTCATAAGGAAGTGTATGTCGCGCTATTCCAAACGATTTTCATGGCTGTACTGGGGACCTTGATAGCAGCAGTTTTTGGACTTCCTATGGCTTTCATGGCTGCCTACAATGTTACACCGTTCGGGAGTGTGCGATTTATTCTCCGACGGTTGTTCGATACTTTAAGAGGGATTGATATGCTTATTTGGAGCTTGATTTTTATTCGAGCCTTTGGCATGGGACCGTTTAGTGGCATACTAGCTATCGGTGTTACTGACACGGGCACCCTTGGCAAGCTTATGTCTGAGTCGATAGAAAATATCGATAAAAAGGAAATGGAGGGCGTCAAGTCTACGGGTGCCAATAATCTTCAACAAAATCGCTTTGGCATCCTTCCTCAGATATTACCCATATTCATCTCACAAACATTGTACTATTTGGAATCTAACACACGTGGGGCAATTGTTGTGGGAGCTATGGGAGCTGGTGGAATCGGGTTGCAATTTTTGGGATCACTTCAAACCGGAAAAGATTGGGAGAATGTTGCCTATATTTCCTTAGTTGTTTTAATTACAGTCGTGGTAATAGATATTCTTTCTGCTAAGGCCAGGCGAAAATTAATTGGTTGATCCATTTAGGATAAAAGCCAAATTAACTTTGTATATACCTCAATTGCTCCGTATAATTGAAAAAAAATCAATTAGTCCTTAAAATCGGTTCTATGGTCTATAAAACCTATTAGACAAAAGTATGTGGGGTCTATATTGGAATATAAACATCTGGGAAAGTCAGGCTTAAAAGTTTCTCCGCTCTGTCTAGGAACCATGTTGTTTGGGAGAGAAACAACCTCTCAGAAAAGCCAATTAATAATTGAGTCCGCACGTAACTCTGGAATAAATTTTATAGATACTGCTGATGCTTATGTTGGTGGGGACTCCGAGCGACTTGTCGGACGTTGCATTAAAACGTCTCGTGATCATTGGGTACTTGCAACTAAATTAGCAAATAAAATGGGGCAGGGGCCAAATAAAGGTGGTCTGTCTCGAAAATGGGTAATGCAGGCGTGCGAGGAGTCTTTGCGCCGTCTTAGAACAGATTACATAGATATCTACTATCTTCATAAGGAGGATCACGCAACGCCACTAAGAGAGACAATAATGGCCATGGGTGACCTTATAAAAGATGGTAAAATTCGTTATTTTGGCGTATCAAATTATCGCTCGTGGCGTGTTGCTGAGATATGTAATATTTGTGACAACCTTGGAATAGACCGGCCCATTGTAAGTCAACCGTACTACAATGCGATGAACAGAATGCCAGAGACAGAGCACATTCCAGCTTGCAGATATTTTGGGTTAGGCGTTGTTCCCTACAGTCCTCTAGCGAGGGGTGTCTTAACAGGAAAATATAACACCAAAAGCAAACCTGAGAAGGGAAGTCGGGTGGCTAGAAAAGATGGTCGAATGATGCAAACGGAATGGCGTGTCGAGTCTGTTGAAATCGTTGAAAAAATTAAACGCCATGCAAAGAAACAGAAAGCCACAGTTATTGATATAGCTATAGGCTGGCTACTAAACAACAGCGCCGTTACTTCTTTAGTAGCCGGACCAAGAACGATGGAGCAGTGGGAGGCTTATGTCAAAGCCCTGGAATATAAGTTTTTGCCAGAAGACGAGGCACTGATAGAAAAGTTCGTGCCATCAGGTCACCCATCAAGCCCAGGCTACAATGATCCTGCATACCCAATAGAAGGGCGCTATCGAATCAGCTGATATTCAAGATACTTATTAAATAAGTATTAGCGATATTGAGCAGCACTTCGACCTGCTATTCTGCCAAATACGGCGCCAGAGACAAGACCTGTTCCCCCGGGGTAGTTGAAATGGAACAAGCCTCCAACCATTTCCCCACAACAGAAAAGCCCGGGAATCGGCCGCCAATCAGTCCCTATTACCCTAGCGTCTTCATCAACCTTTAATCCGCCAAATGTAAATGTAATTCCCCCGGTTGCGGAATACGCCACAAATGGGGGAGAGTCTAACCTTAGGGCCCAGTTTGTTTTATTTGGCGATAACCTGGCAGTAGATAATCCATCTTTTTTAGTTGGGTCAAAATGCTCATCGTCACAGGCATTTTCGTTATATTCATGAAGGGTCTTAATTGCTTGAGGCTTATCGTCTATTTCTAGCAGCTCCACCAGTTCCTCTAGGGTGTCTGCCTTGATTGGCTCACTAGTGTTGTAACGAGGCTCGAGTAGATGGATCGTTTTTTGATCAAAAATTTGCCAAGCTAAACTACCGGGTTGTTTAAGTATTTCGCCGCCATATTTCGCATAAGTGTAGAGGCCAACGTCTTCGCCTTCATCACAAAAACGGTAGCCGTTTCTATTAATCATTACACCGTAGGGGTATGATAATCGATTAGACTTGTCAGTACGCCCTCTATCTGCGAAGTCGGGCCACTCGTTCGAAATGGGTGTTGAATGTTTGCCAGACCATTGACCCCACGGCAGAGCTCCAATCGTTAATGCCATTCTTAATCCATCACCTTGATTATGTGCTGTTCCTCGCACTTTAGCATGGTCCCACGGTGCAGCAAGATACTGTGAGCGCCATTGAGCATTGGCCTCAAATCCACCACAGGCTAACACGACAGCGTTACTAGAAATCTCCTCCAGGCCATCTGGCCCTTTCACCACAACGCCTGTGACACCTCCATCTTTGTTCCTTAGAAGATCGTCAGCGCCAGTTTCATATCGAATTTCGATAGAGTTTTTTTCTGTGGTTTTGAACCAGTTGGTCGAGAGACCTATTCCCTCGTGTTCCGCTCTAATAATTGCTCCCTTTTGCCATTTAATTCGGTTGCCGACTTTTATCCCTGATAAAGTAGAAGCGGGCTCCATTGGGATTCCACCGTATTCGTGGGCCCATTTTATAGTTTCAAACGAGTTATCTATTAATATAGTAGAGAGTTCTCTATCCGTTTTATTATGGGTTACTCTTAGTAAATCAGCCCACATATCGGATTTTGAATATGGTAAGACATCTTCAAAAAATCCGGGTATAACATCGCCCGCCATAGGAACCATAGCTTCGAGCTCTCTTGGGTCGTCAAAGGCTATTCTTAAAAGACCACCCGAAAAAAAAGTATTACCACCACGTTCTTTTTTATTGGCTTTCTCGAGAACTAAAACTTTTTTTGCTCCAGTTTCATGAGCTGAATTTGCAGCGGCTAAAGCGGCATTGCCCGCGCCAACCACTACTACGTCGTAATCAGGCATGTAGAAGGTTTCTCCAAAATTTCACTTTTAATATTCTAACCAACGAAGGCATGGGATAACACCAAAGAGTTTCAAAAAACGAAATACCTATATGATTTAATTCTAGTCATCAGAGAGGTTCATTTAAAGGTTGTTTTTAAAAGCCTGCTAAGGGCTGTGTTTATTTATGCGACGGATGACTTTCTTGATTGACGTTTTCTCTCATGCATATCGAGATATTTTTTTCTCAATCTTATAACATTTGGCGTAATTTCGACTAATTCGTCATCCTGGATGTACGAAATAGCACGCTCCAAAGTTAACTTAACTGGTGGACTCAAAACGATAGCGTCGTCCTTCCCGGAGGCTCTAAAATTTGTTAACTGTTTCGACTTTAATGGATTTACTTCTAAGTCATTATCTCGGGTGTGTTCGCCGATTATCATGCCGCCATAGACTGCTTCACCTGATTCGATCATAAGCTGGCCTCTATCCTCTAGATTAAATAGTGCATAACCAGACGATTTCCCTTTTTCCAGAGAGATTAAGACACCATTCCTCCGACCCGGTATCTGACCCTTCATGGGCTTGTAGGAATGAAATATGCGATTAAGAATTCCGGTTCCTCTAGTTTGTGTCATGAACTCACCATGGTAGCCGATTAGCCCCCTTGAAGGGCACAAAAAGGTAAGGCGTTGCTTGCCCCCACCAGACGGTCTCATGTCCTGTAATTCACCTTTTCGTGTTGAAACGGCTTCCACAACCGGGCCGGAATATTCGTCGTCGACATCAATTACAACCTCCTCCACGGGCTCCAACTTCTCACCTGTTTCTTTATTTGTCTCATAAAGCACGCGAGGTCGACTGATGGACATTTCATAACCCTCTCGCCTCATTTGCTCGATAAGCACAGCTAGTTGCAACTCTCCTCGTCCAGAAACTTCAAAAGCATCTTTTTCAGCAGTCTCCGATACAGTTATAGAAATATTACCCTCGGCCTCTCTGTATAATCTATCACGAAGAACCCGAGATGTAACTTTATCACCGTCAAGGCCCGCTAATGGGCTATCGTTAATCGCAAATGTTACTGCAATTGTTGGCGGGTCAATCTTTTCAGCATGCAGCGGATTGTTTGCAGCGGGATCCAATATTGTGTCCGCTACCGTTGTCTTTGATAACCCGGCTAGTGCAATAATATCGCCGGCACTCGCTTTCTCTAAGGGAACCCTCTCAAGGCCCCGAAAGGCGAGAACCTTTGTGATCCGACCCTCTTCTTTTGCTTCTCCGTCTATTGTTAGCGATTTCACTATAGAATTTGGCTTAATTGACCCCGACGTTATCTTTCCGGTGAGAATGCGGCCAAGAAATGGATCATATTCCATTGTTGTGACGAGCATTCGAAAATTTTCATCAGTTTCGATAGTCGGTGCTGGAACATGTTCTATCACGCGCTCAAAAAGACTATTCATGTTATTGGTTGGAGTTGCTGGATCATCCGCCGCCCAACCATTTTTTGCAGATGCGAATAAAGTAGGGAAGTCTAATTGTTCCTCATTTGCATCTAGCACTGTAAATAAGTCAAACATCTCATCTTGAACGGCGAATGCCCTTTGATCTGGTTTGTCCACTTTATTTACTACAACGATCGGCTTTAAACCCAATCTAAGGGCTTTACCCAAGACAAATTTTGTTTGTGGCATTGTTCCTTCCGAAGCATCGACCAAGACTAGTACGCCATCAACCATCGAGAGAATACGTTCTACCTCCCCCCCAAAATCGGCATGCCCAGGTGTGTCGACAATATTTATCCTGTGGTCTTTCCAAACTACCGAGGTACATTTTGCCAGTATTGTTATGCCACGTTCTCTTTCTAAATCATTGGAATCCATGGCGCGGTCTGTTATTGCTTGGTTTTTATGAAATGTACCAGACTGCTGAAATAATGCGTCGACAAGAGTCGTTTTTCCATGGTCTACGTGGGCTATAATAGCTATATTTCGGAGTTGCATTCGTAAAAAAACTTTCCAGTAAAAAGAATGAGCGTTTTTACCTAAAACAGTCGACAAAGTCTCTTAGAATTTTACGCTAAGTTAACGAAATATCGGAAAACGTGGAAATAACATCAAATCTGTTTAATTTTTTATCCTTATGTAGAGACTTTGATGTAATTTCATTATTTTTTCTGTTTTACGATGAATGCCTTTACTGAAAAAAATTGGATCTTGGTTAGTATGACTTCATTCTCTGAATTCCACGCACACATTTACTTTGGTTCTGGTACTAAGGACACAGCAAAAGATTTAATGAATAATATTACAGATAATTTTTCTTTAGAAGTTGGAACCTTCCACGAGAAATCAGTTGGTCCGCACCCATGTTGGAGTTTTCAGGTAAAATTTAATACCACGATGTTTGGAGTCTTCGTGCCGTGGTTAATGGAGAACCGCAATAGGCTCACAGTATTCATTCATGCCTGCACCGGCGATAACCTTCTTGATCATACAGAAAATGTATGTTGGCTTGGCCAGGTGCAAGAACTTAATCTTGAGATATTTAATTAACGTTCGATTACTTTTTTTGCTTTTTTTCTTCTCGGTTAGGGAAAAAGTCAAGGCATACCTTTAGCTTTTCCGTCGTCATTTCGGGAGCTTCGCTGCATTGAATGTAAAGTTCTCTACATTCTGTATAATGATTATCTGATGGAGAAAACCTTAAGTCTTCACAAATTTCGGTAAAACGTTTAGCCAATGTTACAAAAGAAGAACCAGAATCACCTTGTACTGTATCTGTTCGTTTATTAAGTGGCTGTACCTTTAAAAATTGCGCGATTGCTTCATTAGCTCGAGCTAAAGGAATTTCTGCCAATCCCTCGTCACCCATAAGTGTCCAATATCTAATATAAATATTTTCGCCCAACATCATTTGACGCATAACCGGGGGTATTAGGCCTGGTGTGGCTGAACCCCATACAATAAACTCTATTTGTTTGCCCCGCTGTTTGTATAGGGTTGGGTTGAAACCAACTTCAAGTTTTTTCAATCTTTCCAATTCAATCTGATCAAATGTATCCACCCAAAAGGTCGGAAGCTTTTTAGAAGTTAATTGTTTTCTCATTGTTCGCGGAAGGCGAAATCGTGCCCATATACTATCGTCCTTCTTTTTAAAAATATGTAAACGGTAACCATCTTTCGTGAGAATGCGGGCCTCGATCATCGGCTTCTTGCTTACCGGGTCAGTTAAAACTTCGACGAACCACTGAACACGGGCCGCCTGGCATTCAAAGGACACCGCGCCAGAAATTAAAATAAGTGACATTGCAATATGGTAAAAATACTTCTTCATCACCGCATTTTTTCTATGTTCCTGGTAGTGATCCCTTATATTAGTTCATAAAGCAAAAAAAACTAATAAAACTGGTAAATAAATGATTTTAAAGTTTTTGATCATCATAGGCGTCGTATACTTTAGCATTTTAATATTTTTATTTGTCTTTCAAAGAAATATTCTGTTCGTTCCTGATCGCTCAGCACCGACTCTTACAGAAACGAATGTACCTGAGATGAGCGAAGTAAATATTGAAACAAAGGATGGACTATCTTTAACCTCTTGGTTTTACCGAGGAAAGGTTGAGAAACCCTTGATCATTTATTTTCAGGGAAATGCCGGAAACATAAGTGATAGAGACTATAAAGCGCGTTTCTTAATCGACAATGATTATAGTGTTTTATTATTGGGTTACAGAGGCTACGGCGGCAATAAGGGACAGCCAAGCGAAGAGGGGTTAAGGAAGGACGGGGAGGCAGCACTAGAGTTTGCGAGCAGAGAAGGTTTTGAGGTATCCAACATAATTTTATATGGAGAGTCGCTGGGAACCGGTGTGGTTGTAGATTTGGGAACCCGTGCCAAGTTCAAGGGGATGGTTCTTGAAGCTCCATATACGTCAATAGAAGCTCTTGCTAAAAAAAGGTATTGGTTTATCCCTGTAAGTTATCTTCTCAAAGATAAGTTTGATTCCATCAATAAAATGTCTCAAGTAACGTCTCCAACCTTAGTTCTTCACGGAGACTCTGATAAAGTAATTAACTTCGATTACGGCCGCCAACTCTATGACGCTACTCCTCAACCAAAGAACTTTGTTATGTTTCCGGGAGGCGGGCATAGTAATCTTTTCGATTTTGATGCTGGAACCGAGATCGTAACGTTTATCAATTCATTGGAATAACAATTGCCAAATTTATTTTCTAGATAGCTTTTTTTATTGCGTTAAAAGGTAAGAGAACACATTCATGACGAGGAGGTACCTTTTTAACCGGTTCAAAAACCTCAAACCCTTCCCAGTCTGGGTTATCGATGTCACCAACCAGGTAATCGGATAATTTACTACCAACGGTATTTAATTCCTTTAATTGGTAGCCATTAGCGTTTTGGGCCAACAACTCTGAGGAGGCTTCACATAAAGCACACCCTCTAACTTTAAAGCCAATATCACTAATGCGCCCATCCTCTATTGAAAAATCTAAGTCGATCCTGTCCCCGCAGAGAGGGTTGTCAAATCGAATAGTGGTATCGGGAGCATCAATACGTATTCTTTTTCGTGATTCGCGGGCTAATTCGATGATTTGCTTTTGATATAGCTCTTTTGCCATCTTTCACTACCTGTTTAAATGCTACGAGTTGTGAAGTTCTCGTATTCATCCTGTGTGTCGATATCAAAATGGATATCAGAAGTCCCGATTTCAACTTCCACTATTTTATCGGAGTGCTGCTTCATGACCTGTTTCGCGCCGAAGTCGCCGCTTGTCTCAAAGATATACGGAAAGAAACGACTTCCTATAAGGACTGGATTCCCTCGCTTTCCATTGTTGGTCGGAATACAGATTTCCCAACCCTTGAAGGGATCGAAGTTCTCTATAAGTTGATTTATATGCTCTGGCTGGATCTTCGGCATATCCGCTAAACAAATAATCACGGCGGGGGGAGTAGGGGTGATATTAGCCAACCCCGCTTTCAATGATGAACTTAATCCTTCCCTAAAGTTAATATTTTTGACGAAGTTCACATTCAGGCCACTTAAAGCGTTTACGATTTTATTTTCATCAAATCCCGTTACTACCGTCATAGATGTGACATTTGAATTTAAAATATTAATCGCTGATTTCCGTACGAGCGGAGTACCATCGACATTTAGCAATAACTTATTGTTGCGTCCCATTCTTTCTGACCGACCAGCAGCCAGTAAAACTGCATGGATATCTTTGCCCACCGTCATTCATAATTCCTAAGTAACTTACCTATTGCTCGAGCCGACTCACTCTCCCGCGAGGTAGAGGCCTTGATGGAATATCTTTTAATAAACCACCTCCGCCCATATTCATTATATCTTCACCGTTTACTTCTAAACCGGCCATTAATCTCCATAGTACCCAATCGAAACCATTAAGTTTTGGTGACCTCGCGCATCCCGGAATTCCAACGACTGGTGTACCTTTAAAAGAGGCTAATAATATCAGATTTCCTGGATCTACCGGCATTCCGAAATGGATAATTTCACCCCCAACTGATTGAATTGCGGATGGTACAATATCCCTTCTGTCGACAATAGCAGATGCGCCAGCAATTAAAATAATATCGGGCTTTGTGGCAGAGGCCGTATGTAACTCGGATGAAAGTTCATTTTCGGAATGGTTGCAACGTTTCTCATCAATTAAAACCGCATCCATCATTTTGAGGCGTTCCGACGTCACTTCTGCTGTTGAATTCAACACAGATGCTTTCGTTGTCGTTAACTGCGTCTGAATAAGCATGGCAGTCTTTTTAACATATGGCCTCAAATTAAAAAGAGGCTGGTGGATACTAGAGAATTTTTCTATTTCATTCATAACTCCACCCGAGATAGCAAATGGTATAATTTTTAAAGTTCCAATCATTTGATTTTTTTCTACGTGCTGAAAAGATGGAACCAATCCAAGCGTCACCGTCTCATTTATAGAATTAAAGCTATTAACAGCTTTGGCCTCATAATTTAGAAGCCCCTTCTTATCTGCATAAATATTAGTTCGCCCCGTACTTGCGGCGCCCTTTCTCAGGTTCTCTCCTATAATAAGTGATGCTATGCGATCGGCAGCGTCGTCTTCAAAAATATCGCCTGGCTCAAGTTTTGCGCAAATGAGAGTCTTTATCTTTTCCCCACGCATTAGTGATAGATCTTCGGAAGACAACTTTCTTCCTTTTTTAAACGTTTTTGTTCCTACCCTTAGCGTATGAGCTAAAATAGCATTTTTTGCTTTATCTAATGCAAGGCTTCCAAAAAACATTACTATACCTTCAAGCTCTATCTTAGATCTTTCTGGTGCAGAACAGCAGTCAACTCGGCTAAAATAGAGATAGCAATCTCCGACGGCGAAATAGCTCCAATATCTAAACCAGCTGGTCCATTAATCCGCTTCAACGTATTCTCATTGAAACCCGCTTCCCGTAGACGCTCTAATCGTTTCGAATGCGTTTTTCTGCTTCCAAGTGAAGCGATATAAAATGCATCGGTTTTTAACGCCTCTTCCAATGCGGGATCGTCAAGTTTTGGGTCGTGGGTAAGCGTTACAACCGCGGTCCGTGTGTCAGGTGCCAGTTTTACTAACGCCTCGTCAGGCCATTCATCCATCAATTTTACACCTGGAAATCTTGCATCACTTGCAAAGGATCCCCGTGGATCAACGATTGTTACTTCAAAATTGGCTAGTTCCGCCATCGGTGCCAGAGCTTGAGCTATATGAACGGCACCAACAACTATCATTCTAAGTTTTGGATTAAATACTCTGACGAAGTACTCACCTCCACTTAATGAACGGCTTTTATCGTCTCTGATGAAGGTGAGGACTTCCTCAACCTCTAGCTGGGTAAACGGTATATCACCGTCGATAGATTTTTTTCTATCCACAATTGCCTGCGATCCATCCGCTAACCTTGTTATTAGCGCTATCGGAATTTTTTGATCTTGAGCACGCAGTATTTTTTTAAGAACTTCGTCACGCATTTCTTTTAACTTTCAAGGGCCTCGACATAGACTTTGACATTCCCGCCACAAGCTAACCCAACCTCCCAGGCATCCTCATTTGATACACCAAATTCTAGTATTTGGGGTTTATTGTCTTCCATAACTTCGAGTGCAGCTTTAACAACAGCTCCTTCTATACAACCACCAGATACAGATCCAATCATCTCACACCTCTCATTCACTCCGAGCTGGCTTCCCGCTGGTCGTGGTGAACTGCCCCAAGTATCAATGACCGTAGCAATCGCTGTTTTCATTCCAGATTTCGACCACTCGGAAACTGTCTCCAATACATCGGTGTTAATTATTGCATCGTTACTCTTTTCCATAAAGCTTCTCCTTAGTGACACTCGGTATTCTCAATTTCACTCAACTTTTCTAGCCAAGGAGCCATATT
>NZGS01000009.1 GCA_002690995.1 Rhodospirillaceae bacterium | reverse complement strand
CCACGTTCCACCGCTGTTGTTTCACTGCGAGTGCGTAAGCTTTTGCGCGCGTACTTGTTTTCTTTCGCAAGCCACATACGAAATTGCCAATACTCCCCACGCTTGTACACACAAGCTTCGTCGAAGATTGGAATTTCGTCGTCTTTGAATTCTTGCTTTTTTAGTGCCAAATTTTGCCTACGAGTTACTATGATTTTCAGTAGTCACACGTTTGTGCAACATCCTGTGTAACTGTAAGAGAAATTTTACACTAAATCAATCGATTATATTTTTTGTGAAAGTTATGTGTAACTAAGAAATATAATAAAATCAATTACCTAAACTAAAATAACTACTCCCACTCTATTGTTCCGGGTGGCTTTGAGGTGATGTCATAAACAACTCGGTTTATTCCAGATACTTCATTAACAATTCTATTGGCGATGCGGCCAATTAATTGATGCTCAAATGGGAAATAGTCTGCTGTCATTCCATCCGTAGAAGTTACCGCCCTTAGAGCGCAGACATATTCATACGTTCGGCTATCGCCCATCACCCCAACGGTCTGCACAGGAAGCAAAACAGCAAAAGCTTGCCATATATCATCATACAGGCCTGCTTTTTTAATCTCATCCAGGTAAATTAAGTCAGCCGACCGCAATATTTCGAGCCTATCAAACGTTATCTCTCCAGGAATACGAATAGCTAGTCCAGGTCCAGGAAACGGATGCCTGGCTACAAATTCATCCGGCAAGTCAAGTTCACGGCCTAGAGCACGCACTTCATCTTTGAACAGCTCCCTTAATGGTTCCACCAGTTTCATCTTCATACGCTCTGGTAGTCCGCCCACATTATGGTGTGATTTTATTGTAACACTGGGGCCACCAGTAAATGATACAGACTCTATTACATCAGGATACAACGTTCCTTGAGCGAGATAGTCTGCCCCACCAATTTTTTTAGCCTCTTCATCAAAAACGTCGATAAATAATTTTCCGATAGTCTTGCGCTTTTGCTCTGGGTCTAACACGCCTGCCAAATTTTTTAAAAATAAATCCTTCGCGTCTTTATGAACCAAACTAATATTATAATGGTCTCGAAATAATGAAATGACTTCGTTGGCCTCATTAGCCCGCATCAAACCATGATCAACAAACACACAGGTTAATTGATCTCCAATTGCTTCATTGAGCAAGACTGCAACTACCGAGCTATCTACTCCGCCGGACAAACCACAAATCACACGACTAGCCCCAACTTGCATTCTTATTTTCGAAATCGCCTCTTCTTTGAAAGAAGCCATAGACCAGTCACCAGAAGCCTTACATATCTTACGCGTAAAATTTTCGAGTAATCTCTTACCATCAGGTGTATGCACCACCTCTGGATGAAATTGCACACCAAAATACTTTTTTTCTTCATTTGCTATAATTGCAAAAGGGGAAGCATCTGAGACACCAATCACATCAAAGCCATCTGGAATTGTATTCACCCGGTCTCCGTGGCTCATCCAAACCTCATATTTATTACCAGGCGTCCAAATGTTTTCAAACAAACTGCAACTTCTCTTAATCTCGACAAAAGCTCGGCCAAATTCTCTGTGATCAGATGCTTGCACATCGCCACCAAGTTGCTGCACCAGTGTTTGTTCACCGTAACATATACCAAGGATAGGGACGTTAAGCTCAAAGAGGGATTTGTGGGCTGCAGGTGCTTCTACTCCGTGCACGCTAGCGGGTCCACCGGAAAGTATTATACCTTTAGGCTTAAATCTCTCAAGGAAAGATGCATCAATTGAATTGAAAGGATGTATTTCACAATAGACCGACAATTCTCGAATGCGTCGAGCAATTAATTGTGTGACCTGCGAACCAAAGTCTACCACCAGTATTTGATCGTGTTCAGAGCTCAATTTTTCAATATTCCTTTACTCCATCCTATTTTTTTAACCAATGCGTCTAATTGACTTTATCTAACAGCCATTTATTGAAGAGACTGGCACCTTCGAACTGAGCCCAATGACCAATGTCGTGAAAAACCTCAACAGTCGCGTCCGGTCGCTCTGTTTTCAACATATCAATTCTGCTTTCAAGAGTTCCTTCTACTGTTCTATCTAACTCCCCCCAGACTGCGTTTACGGGGGCTAGTATATTCGGCAGCGCGTCCAACAATCGCGTTGTCATGGATATTGGTCGAGATAAAGTTCTAGCCCTATCCGTGTTTAGCAACTGCATGAAAGTGGCGAGTTCTCCAACATTTTCGGGATGCGCTAGCATGAGCCACCGCATATTATTTTGAGCTGCAGCTATTCTCTCTTCTTCCGACATAGCTTTGTGAATTTTAACCATTGAATTTGCAATTCGTTCTCTTGGACCAAAACCTGCAGCACCTACAACATTAAAACTCTTTAACCGTATATCGAGCTTTTCAGCAACCACAGCACCTATCACTGAACCAAATGAAAATCCAACCAAGTCAATCTCGCTGTTTTCCGGCAATAGGCTTGTAATCCCATAGTACACAATTTCAGCTATTCCTTCTGCCGTGTAAGGTGGACCAGGATCATCACTAGCTCCTAACCCTGGAAGATCCGCTACGATGACTTTAAATCCCTCAGCCGCGATTTGTTCAACATTACGGCACCAATGGCTCCAGTCCCCGTGACCCCCATGCAGAAAAACAATTGGCGCTCCCTCACCCCAAATATGCCATACCATCTGGCCGTTACCACATAATGTCCGCTTTACTTGTGATCGGCTCTCTATGTCTTTTAACCAGGCATGAGGGTCAACTTCAGCTTCTTCAATTATTGCTTTCATCAACCTTCACCTGGTTGTAGCGGTCGGGTATAGGTTGGACTAATAATAACTTCGTTTAGAGTTACCCTGGCAGGAAGTTTCATTATAAAAACAACAATTTCACCCATATCTTCTGACTGAATAAGGCGTTCCCGTTCTTCCTGCGGCACCGGTATCGGCCTATGATCTAAGATGGGGGTTTCAACTTCACCTGGGCAAAGCACACATGCCCTAATACCGTTGTTACCCTCCTCTATATTCATAAGCTGGTTTAATGCCATCACGGCATGTTTTGAAGCGCCATACGCAACACCAGCTCTTGGAGAGTAGTTAACGCCAGCTTTTGATGAGGTTGTAATAATTGTTCCTTCGCCCTGAGGTCGCATTACCTCAAGTGCAGCAAGGGCACAGTTGTAAGCCCCTTTAACGTTGACATCAATTACCTCATCCCAGCCCTCTAAATTTCCACCTCCCCAATTACGGTTAGTAATGTTTATACCATGATTATTGAATAAGAGATCCAACTTGTCGTAACGATTTTGAATATCTTTTGCTAACGCCATCATGCCAGGCCTATCCATTGCATCCCCCTGAGCAATTTCAACGAACCCTCCAGCATCCTCTATTTTTTTAGAAACTTGTTTCAGGGGGTCCAATCGACGCCCAGTTAAAATGACTTTCGCACCTTCTCGTGCCATTGCAACTGCTGCACCTTCTCCGATACCCGTACCTGCACCAGTTATCCAAGCTACTGTATCTTTTAGATCTCTCATAAAATTATTCCCTTTTTGGTGTAAAACAAATTGCAAAGCTATAGAATAGAACAGTCACACAGCTCACCCAAGAAAATATTCTGGATTAACTCAGTGTATCAAAAAAAAATTCGAGCACTACGCACCATCTGGCAAGGTCTTTCAGGAAACGCCAGAGGATCGGTTTGGCTTTTAACTGGAGGTCTTTGTGCGACTATAATGATAACTGGGATTAAATTTGTTGGTCAACGGCTCCCTGTTATTGAAATATTATTTTTTAGACAGATGTTTGTCTTTTTATTCCTCGGCCCGGTCATTGTTCGTGAATTTCCAGCGGCCTTTCGCACAAAAAGATTAAAAATGCATGTTTCAAGATGTGCAGTGTCTATCGTTGCTATGACTACAGGGTTTACGGCAATTATTCATCTCCCATTGGCTGAAGCGACCTCAATAAGCTTTTCGCGAGCGCTATTTGCGACATTACTAGCCGTCCTAATATTGAAAGAATTCGTCGATATGCGTCGATGGATTGCAACTTTTGTTGGTTTTTTTGGCGTATTGATTATTGTTCGACCAAGTCCTGACGAAATAGATTTTTATGCCTTACTTGCAATATTTTCAGCCGCTTTGGTTGCCTGCAATCTCATCATGACAAAAACTCTAGCCGCTACCGAGAGCCCAAAAACAATAATGGCCTATCATGCTGGTATACTGACGATCGCGTATTCCCTTCCCACTTGGTGGCTATGGGTCCAACCGACACTGCTCGAAATTAGCTACATTGTGGGCATTGCTCTTCTAATGTCCATTGTCCAATACTGTATGATAAAAGGATATAAAGAAGCTCAAGCGTCGGCAGCACAGCCCTTAGAATATGTTCGTTTATTATATGCTGCTGGGATTGGTTTTTTAGTTTTTAATGAAATTCCAACAATATGGACCTGGACTGGGGCCGTTCTTATTATCAGCAGTTCACTTTACACAATTAAAAGAAATACGATGAAGGTCGACAGCAAATAAAAGAATCATTAGTTTAACGAATAGTCAAATTTAAGTTTTCATTAACGAGGTAAAAAATGGCGAAAGCGATGTTTGGGGCAGGATGTTTTTGGGGTATCGAGGAAACATTCAGGAAAGTTCCCGGCGTATTGGATGTTGCGGTTGGATATAGTGGCGGCAATACAGATAATCCCACCTACGAAGAGGTTTGTTCGGGCACGACAGGACATGCGGAAGTTGTCGAGATAGACTTTGATGAAAAAAAGGTAAGCTTTGATAATTTATTGAGCGTTTTTTGGGATTGTCATGATCCAACTCAGCTGAATTATCAAGGACCTGACATAGGAACGCAATATCGCACGGCTATTTTCTTCATGGATGAAGCACAGCAAACGATTGCAACCTCTTCTAAAACAGATGAACAAAAAAGCGGGAAGTACGCCAGAGACATCGTAACAGAGATCTCTCCTGCAAAAACGTTTTGGCGAGCAGAGGAATACCACCAACAATACATTGCAAAAAACAGGAACAGGTTTGGTCGTCTATTCGGTTAGCAAAGTCAGACTTTCACTATTAGATCATCGCAATAGCTAAAAATTAAAAATTTTCATAGGGTGAGCGCGTATATAAACAACGCTTATCGGCTAGCCGCAACCAAGAAAATCAAGAGTTAAATAAGGAGAAATTTGATGGAAGTTCGCTTGGATGGGAAAGTTGCCTTAATAACGGGTGGGAGTCTAGGCCTCGGAAGGGCAATGGCCATTCGATTCGCAGAAGCCGGAGCATCTGTTGGAATTACAGCTAGAGGTGAAGAGGCACTCGCAAGCACTGCGGCCGAAATAAGAAAAATGTCCGGTAGTAACCGCGTCGCTACTTTTGCCTGTGATGTCTCAAACTCAGCCCCATTAGAAGAAATGCATAAAAGTATAACATCTGAATTGGGTCCAATAGATATTCTTGTAAATAATGCTGGCACCTCACAGAGGGGTCCCTTTCTTGGCGTTTCAGATGAATTATGGCAAAACGACCTAGACCTCAAACTTTTTGCTGCCATCCGATTAACAAGACTGACGATCCCAAGTATGAAAGAAAAAAAATGGGGACGAATTATAAATGTTTTGAATATTGGAGCAAAAGCACCTCCGGCCGAGGGAGCGCCTACTGCTGTTAGTCGGGCAGCAGGAATGGCCTTAACTAAAGCTTTAGCAGGCGAATTTGCTAAAGATAATATCCTAGTAAATGCCTTACTCGTTGGATTAATTGACAGCAACCAGCATTTGATCCGACATCAATCTTCGAATTCGACCGGCTCGTATGAGTCATTTCTGGAAGATATGGCAACTTCCCAAAATATTCCTTTAGGAAGGGTTGGAAAAGCAGAAGAATTTGCAGACGTGGCCTGCTTTATGGCGTCAGACAGAGCAAGTTACTTATCAGGAACAGCACTCAATGTAGATGGTGGGAAAAGTCCTGTTGTTTAATTAGATTAATGTTTAGAGAAAGAGCCTAAGTCTTGCGCAACCCTGCTGCAGCAGCACTTATCGCTACGATTTCAGGTCAAATAGCCGTCGCGATGGCGATAATGACTATCCCAGTATTGACGCCCCAGATTTCTCAAGAAATTGAGATAGACGCTAGTAAGGTCGGTTTATATTCAGCCATAGTCTTCATGGGCGCTATAACTTTTACATCAATTGCGGGGTCCGTTATCGATCGATACGGCGCCGTTCGCACAACACAGATCGCTCTGGCAGTATCTAGTTTTGGGCTCATTATATCTACGCTATCAATTGTACCAGCTATGATCTTAGGTGCATTTGCTACTGGTATGGGTTATGGTATTGCCACTCCAGCTGCCAGTAATCTCTTAGCAAGAACTGTCGAGGCAAAGAGAAGAGGTCTAATTTTCTCTATAAAACAGTCCGGCGTTCCAATAGGAGGGGTTTTGCTTGGATTAATTGTCCCAAGAATAGCGCAAGATTATGGCTGGGTTACGGGTATACTTTCGGTAGCCATAACACTTCTAATATTAGCGGTATTCCTGCAAATTATTCGAAACTATTTTGATAAAGATTTGGACAAAAATCGGAAAATATCGCCCTTTGAAACACTAGAAGCGTTGAAATTAGCATTCGGTGACCCCAGACTGCGACCACTCGCGATTTCGTCCTTTATTTACGCTATGATGCAACTATCTATTTTTACTTATTTCGTCGTTTTTCTAGTTGAAAAAGTTGATTTTACGCCAGTATTGGCGGGGTTTGTTTTTTCAATAATGCATTTGGGAGGCACATTTGGACGTCCCTTTTTAGGTTGGGTTAGCGATAGAGTCTTGCCGGCTCGGCCTTTATTAAGTTTAGTTGGCTTTTGCATATTTTTCTGCAGTTTAGCCTTAATTTCGCTCGATAACCAATGGCCGTATCCTTCCATACTATTGCTTTCGGCAATTACTGGTCTAATAACGGCTGGATGGAATGGTGTCTATATAAGCGAAATAGCTCGCGTAGTAGACCCAAAACAAATAGGAAGAGCCACAGGAGGAGTTTCAGCCTTTACTTTTTTTGGAGTTGCGATCGGGCCCGCTGTATTTAGCGGTGTATTAGAGTTTTCAGGCAATTATACCGCTCCCCTTCTAATTCTTGGTATAGCTGCTCTTGGACCAGCCATCCTCTTGATGCTAAAGTCACCAGAAAAGTCTTGAGCATTAAGTTTAGCAGGTCATTTATATAGATTGAAGGACATAACTATATGAAGTTTGTCATTATGGGATCCGGTGGGGTAGGAGGGTATTTTGGTGCGAGACTTGCTGATGCCGGAGGAGATGTTAGCTTCGTAGCGAGAGGCCGTCACCTCGAAGCAATAAAAAGCAGGGGACTAAAGATTAAGAGTGAGCTAGGAAATACAACTATAGATCCAGCTCTAGCTAGCGATATCCCTGAGGACTTGGGAATGGCTGATTTTATACTTTTTTGCGTAAAAGCATATGACACAGAGAGCGCGGCATTAGCTATTAAGCCACTCGTTGGACCCAAAACCGGAATTATTCCATTTCTAAACGGGATCGAACATATCCAAATATTAAGAAAAATACTTGGCGAAGAAAACGTATTGGGCGGTGTTGCAAATATAAGCGCCCTTATTACCTCTCCGGGAGTAATAGAACATTTTGGAACAATACAAACCCTGCGTGTAGGAGAATTGGACAACCGTAGTTCAGATAGATTGGCGCAATTTAGGACAGCGTGCAAAAGGGCAAAAATTGACGTTCCGATTCCAGAGGATATAGAGACTGAACTTTGGCAAAAGTTTGTTATGATTTGCACTTTAGCCGGCGTAAACTGCCTAACACGACTTCCTTTAGGGGAGTGCCGAACAAATCCTTATAGTCGAAAACTTATGTTGTCTTTAGCAAATGAAGTTATAGCAGTTGCTAGAGCCCATAATATTAATCTTCCAGAAGAACAAATTGAGTTAACAATGAAACTACTTGATAATCTTCCTATTGATATGAAAGCTTCTATGCTTGCTGCACTTGAGCGCGGTGATAAGCTGGAAGCGGCCGCTCTTAATGGCGCGGTAGACAGATTAGGACAAACAAAAGGTATTGTTACCCCGGCAAACCGGATCGTCTATGAGGCACTCTCTCCTCATGAGAACGGTAGCTGACCAGATAAAATAAAAAAGGAAAATTTATTATGTTCCCTGCACGATCCGACTTAGTAATCCAGTTTTCACATGTAGCGTACCAATTTGAAAAGCAATTTGCGCATCGGAATATGGGTATCAGAAGCTATTCAACTTGGACACCAGCAGAAACAAAGAGCAAAATAGGTGATGCCGATATCATTGTTGCAACCGGTTTTTGGCAAAATACTCTCTTGGAACAAGCTAAAAAGCTCAAGTTAATTCAAGTTTGCGGAGCCGGTTACGATCAATTCGACGTCAATGCTATCAAGGAAAGAGGCATAAGAATGGCGAATGGCAGAGGGGTAAATGCAAACGCAGTTGCCGAACACGCAATGGCATTACTACTTAGCATTACACGTCAAACCTACCTGGCAAGGGATGCACAAAACAATAAAATATGGCGTGGAATGAATCCAGATATTCTTACTAGAGAAGAAGAGTTGGGTGGTAAAAAAATGTTAGTGATAGGAGCAGGTCAAATCGGCGCTAAAGTAGCTAAACTTAGCAAAGCTTTCGATATAACTACGACAGGCATGAGACGTGATATTTCTAAGATCGATCCCATCTTTCATCATGCTTCGCCTATGAAGGAACTAATGGCAGAAATCTCAAAGTTTGATATTGTTGTTCTTTGCTGCCCACTAACTGAGGAAACCAAGGACCTTTTTGACAAGTCCGTTTTTAGTAAAATGAAGAAAGGGGCATATCTAATCAATGTTGCTCGAGGCGGGTGCGTAGTCGAAAAAGATCTTATCGCTGCTTTAGAATCTCAGCAAATTGGTGCGGCAGGTATCGACGTTACTGATCCCGAACCATTACCAGCAAACTCACCATTATGGGATATGGAGAATGTTATCTTAACACCTCACACAGGGGGTGAAACCAGGCTTTACGAAGATAATGTTCTCGATATTTTGGTAGAGAATATCAGAAGGCTAGAAAATGGCGACGAAACTTTAATGAACCAAATAGTTTAATTAACAACTAGACAGTCGGCCTATTGTAATTCTTTAACTAAAATTGGTGTTAACGGTTAATTATTTCGATCAAATTTTAAGTGCTAAGCTTTTTTGGGATCCCGGAATAAAAAGCAAACTGGTGTAGAGACGGCTGCGGCTAAGCCAAATAAATGAAAAGCATTCAGGTACCCTATCATTTGAGCTTGCCTAAAGATTTCTTTGCTTAAAGCAAAGAAATCTAACGTTTCACCCGACATCCATTCCCCAATAATATCCGGAAAACGAAGTAGTTCGTTAAAGGGGCTAGTTACAGGAGCCATATCAGAATAATTCCACGCGGCAGTTTCTATTAAAATGGCAACACTTATCGAAATAAAAACACTACTTCCAAAATGTCTGAGCAAGTTAAATATACCGGACCCTTCCACCATGTCTTTTGCAGTCAATGTTGAGAACGCCAAGAAAGCCATTGGCGTGTAGGCAAGACCAAAGCCAAAACCATGTAATAAATTAGTCCAGAAAACATCAAATTCGGTTAGATTTATACTAAGTTGTCCCATTTGCCAGCCTGCAATAGCTTGACATGCCAATCCAACCGCTAGAGCCGACCTCGGCGCCAATCTAGTGAATTGGACCACAATAAGAAAACTTAGCCAATTCCCAAAACCACGTGCTGCTATAAGATAGCCAACCAAGGAATCTGGATAACCTCTAAGTTCCTGCAATAGCGGTGGAAATAGAACGATAGGTGTATAGCTCAACCATCCCATGGCAAAAGCCATGAGGCATCCCAAAGCAAAGTTTCTATCTAAAAATAAACGCAAATTGAGAAAAGGGTTCTCACTAGTGAACGAATGAACGATGAAAATATAAAAAGAAACTAACATGATGCAAGTTTCAATAATGATTTCTGGGGATTCAAACCAATCTAACCGTTGTCCTCTATCGAGCACCAATTGCGCTGCCCCAACCGCCAAGGCAAGTGCGATGAAACCGGTAAAATCAAATTTCCTAGCGGTTCCTTTTTCTTGGTTGCCAACTGAGATAGCGGCAACAAAGAAACAAATTATTCCAAGCGGAACAATCATAAAGAAGACCCAGCGCCAATCTGTTGCCTCAGCAATTATTCCGCCTAAGATAGGCCCCATAACAGGCCCAATGACACCGCCAATACCCCATATCATTAACGCCATTGGATGGAGGCGTCGTGGAAATGTAGCAAGGATCATCCCCTGGCCAAGTGGTAACAAGGGAGCGCCAAAGGCGCCTTGGCCAACGCGGAAAAAAACTAAGCTTTCGAGAGAAGTGGCCAGTCCACACAAGCCTGAAAAAATCGTAAACCCTGTTATGCTTACAAAAAGTAAATTTCGCCAACCCAGAGTTTGAGCCAACCAGCCTGTTAATGGCGTTGCAATTGCTGTTGCGACAAGATTAAAGGTTACAACCCAGGCTATTTGATCGGGTGTAGCAGACATTGCACCCTTTAGTTGTGGAAGGACTACATTTGCGGCTGTTATTGTCATACCAAATGTCAGAGTAGTGATCTGGACAGTGGCTAATATCAGCCAGTGGCGCAGTCCAACCGGGGCGTTATCGTCAGTGCTAACAGAGACCATATGAGTGCATAGACCTTGACTAGTTTATTTTCTCTTTCTTTAAACCACGGCTGTGGGCAGCTTCTGAAAAAAGGAAATGGAAGTATCAAATATCAGAGGCACAGTAACAGAGAAGTAATACTGATCAAAAACCAATTTAAGAGTGTTGTCTGAACGTAACATTTATGAGAGGTTCTAGCTTGAGGATGTTTATACAGGATTAATGCATGAAAAATAGACTCATAAGCGACATAGGAGGTTTGCCAGAAGGACCGTTAGACCTATCAGAGCACGAACCTACGATGACAGAACGCCGTATAGACGCAATGATGATGTTACTGCGTGCAAAGCCAAGAAGTTTTTGGGCTTCTGATGAAAATCGGCGCACTATTGAAAGCCTCGAACCAGAAACATACAAAAAGGCGGAATACTATGAGAAGTGGGTATTAGCAATGAAAGAGCTACTTATAGAAAAAGCTATCCTCACCGAGGCAGAGATAGAGAGCAAACTTAAAGAGGTAAGATCCAGGATGGAGCCCAGCTGATATGAGTGATCAATTTAAGGTGGGATCAAAAGTCCGCATCACAAACGCGTACCCGCCTGGCCATATCAGAACACCATTTTTTTTGCGGGGTAAGGAGGGCTTAATCATCCGCCATTTTGGCAAATATCCAAATCCAGAGCGATTAGCATATGGTTTAAATGGCCTTCCCAAACTGAACTTGTATCAAGTCCTATTTGATATGGAAACAACGTGGCGTGGCGATGGCAGTTTTGCTGCCAAAGACACACTTACTGCAGACATCTATGAAACATGGTTGGAACTAGTATGACAGAAAACAGCGGACCTCACGGTGGACATGATCACTCCCACAACGACTTTCAGCCCGATATTAAAGAACCAACAGAAAATTGGGAGTTTTTAGAGATTGCATTACGAGAGTTGCTAGTTGACAAAGGAGTTTTATCCGCACGGGAAATTCAAGACGAAATAGAAGCATGGGAAAAAAAATCTCCCGAAAAAGGAGCCGAGATAGTCGCAAAAGCTTGGGTTGATGAAGAATTTAAAGTTCGCTTACTAGAAGACGCAAACCAAACAATACGGGAGTTTGGGATAGAGGTTGAAGTTCTTAAGATGGTAGCATTAGAAAACACGCCCGAGCTTCACCACGTGGTAGTTTGCACGCTGTGTTCCTGCTACCCGAGACCAATTCTTGGGGTACCCCCATTATGGTACAAGTCAAAGCAATACCGTTCCCGCGTCATTCGCGAACCGAGAGCTGTTTTACAGGAGTTTGGGACGAAATTGTCTGATGATACGGAAATACGTGTAGTCGACTCTACAGCTGATTGTCGTTATCTGGTGATTCCGACTAGACCAGTTGGCACGGAGAAAATGACAGAAACAGAGTTAGCAAAACTTATTACGCGGGATTCGATGATTGGCACTGCACAAGCGCGTGATCCTATTGGAAAGCGCTCTTAGAGAAATTACGGATGCAATCGCGGCACTTAGAAATAATCGTCTGCTGAGATACCGACGTCGTTTGCGGCTTCTTTTATACTATCGAAAACACCCTTACTTATCTGAATGCCTTTCGTCTCCGCATGTTTCGAAGACGTCGTCTCTTTTTCGCCAGGCAAAAGCACTTTACCGTTTTCATCTATAGGTTTTGAATTCCTCACCTCATTAACAAAATTACTAGCTGCTTTTTCATATTCCGTCATCGAACGAAAAGAATCCACACGTAGCAAGATAAATAACCAATTATACTCCAGCGTTTTACCCAGCATAGCATCACCAACAAGCTCCGCTATGATACCCATTCCACTTCCCTTCGGCCCAGCAGCTGGCAGTAATGCTCCGCCGTCATAAAAATCATTTGGGTTGGTTGAAGGGTTTCCGTTTTTATCTATTATTATATCTGGAGGTAACTGGTCATCATTAGCTCTAGCAACAGCTACTTTACCTGCCGGCCAATTTGAGATGGCAAAATCGCAGACTAAAGGGTCATTTTTTAGTCCTGGCATCGAAAAGGTATAAGGATTAGTGCTCATAACAGGCTCTTTTCCACCAAAGGGAACTACGTTACCCCACAGTCTTCTGCCTCCACCTCCCATGCTTAGCCCAAGGAAACCGGCATCTGCCGCTTGTTCACCGTATGCACCCATTCGCCCGGTATGCCCACAATTAGAAATTGCTATCGCAACAATCCCACTATTGCGCGCCAATTTTATTCCCGCTTTCGTAGCTTTATTCATAGCTACAATTCCGATACCTCCTGCACCATCAACACGTATTAAGTTATTCGTTTTTTGTTCTAGTTCAGGCACAGCGCATGGATCTATAATTCCCTTCTTAGCCTCACCTATGTAAAGCCCTAGGCGGTTAACACCATGGCTTGGGACACCTTTCATTTCAGCATCAACCAAGTGCTCAGCTATGATTTTCGAATTATTTTGAGAAAAACCGCCCGCAGCTAATGAGTCACTTATAAAATTTAATAGCGGCGTTTTTTCTGCAGTAAAATGAGTCATATTTTATCTTCCGTCTTCTATAATATTTAAATGCCAAGGGTGAATATCTTTCAATACATCGGGGCATTAAAAATTTTATGGAGTAATCCTACCTCTTCCAGTACTACTATGGTTGATTTATACCGGATTTAGTGGATAAAAAAAATGAGTAATCCCGAGCCATGGATAGCTTTAGCTGATACCCCTGAGCTTCCAATTTCTAAAACAGCTTTCAAAGAGGTCGAAGTTGGTTTGAATGTGCGAAATATAGCACTACCATATAAACCTCTAAGTAAAGAAGAAACCGAGTTCTGGACAAAGCAGTTGAGCGGCGTTGGCGGCATCCTGCTCAGGTCTGGTTATATTACCGAAGAGCTATTAAAGCCATTAGAACATCTTAAAGTAGTTGCCGTTCACGGAGCTGGCGTCGATCCCGTTGACGTGGATGCATGCACTAGACGTGGTGTATGGGTAACTAATACACCCGGCGCAAATGCGGATGCAGTGGCGGAGATAACAATTGGTTTAATGCTTTCTATGGCTAGGCAAATTCCACAAGCAACCAATAAAGTTACCACCGAGAAAGCTTGGGATAACGCAAGACATATCGGCACGGAGCTGAAAGATAAAACACTAGGCTTATTAGGACTTGGCCAAATTGGACAGCGCGTCGCTAAAATAGCAAAAGCATTTGGCATGAACGTGATTGCTTATGACCCAGGGCTACAAGCATCAAAAATAACTAAAAAAGGTTCAAGACCCGTTTCCTTAGAAGAGTTAGCAAACCACTCAGACTTTCTATCTTTGCATGCACCCGCTATAGACGCGACAAAACACATTATAAGCAGAGATTTTTTGGGCAAAATGAAAACCTCTTCAAAACTTATCAATTGTTCCCGTGGTAGTTTAGTGGATGAACAAGCTTTAGCGGAAGCATTAAACAATGGTCACCTATCCGGAGCAGCTTTAGACGTTTTGGATGGAGAACCACCTGACCCTAACAGCCCTTTATTTGATGCCCCTAATGTCTTAATAACACCCCATATGGCAGGCTCGACACGGGAGTGTCTAGAAACCATAGCAAACACTGCTATGCAAGACATCGTCCGCGTATTAAACGGTAAGAAGCCATTGCACTCTGTAAACACCCCCTCTATTGAGGGGTAATCCAATTAAAAATTAATACTATTTTATTTGGAGTATTTAATATTAGCTGGAAGTGTGAATGCCCAACCCATCCCAGTTGAAGTCGATACCGTGACCAGGCGCTTCACCGGCTAGAGCGAAACCATCTTTAACAACTAAAGGTTCTAGAATAAACCTTTCCAATCCAAACCCATGAACCTCAAGGTACGACGCATTCGGGACTGCGCCTAACAGGTGAACATGAATATCATGTACACCGTGCGACGTTACAGGGAGATTTTTTGCTTCTGCGAGTTTTGCTACCTTCATCCAAACGGTTATACCCCCACAATTAGAAACATCGGGTTCAATGTAACTGACGCCATTTGCCTGCAACATATGTTGAAAATCATAAATAGTGTGAAGGTTTTCGCCAGCAGAGATTGGCACCCCACCCTCAACTAAAATTCTATTATGCCCTGAGTAATCTTCAGGTATCGTGGGCTCTTCCAACCAAACTAAATCGAATTCACGGAATGCACGTGCAGCTCGAATAGCTTCGTCAACCGTCCAACGCATATTCGCATCAACCATAAGAGGAAAGTTCTTACCTAAATGTTTTCGCATAGCGGCTATTCTGGCGACATCTTCTTCAAGATTATCTCTGCCAACCTTCATTTTAATTGCGCGAAATCCACTAGATAAGTTCTTCTCCGTCTGGGCGAGTAGTTCCTCTTCAGTAAACATTAGATCAATGCCACCCGCGTAAGCTTTTATTTTCGGATCGGCGCCTCCAAGAAGCCGCCATAAGGGCATGCCAACTTGTTTTCCCATCAAGTCCCATAAAGCAATGTCAACTGCTGAAAGAGCATGAATTGCAAGTCCTCCCCGTCCGGCATAATGAAGCTTCCACCATAGGGACTTCCAAATTTGTTCTATTCTTGCTTCGTCCTTGCCCAAAAGAAACGGGGCCATGTCGTCCCGCATCACAGAATGAATACCTTTAGCACCCGCGCCAAGCGTGTAGGTGTATCCTAGTCCTTGCACACCATTGGAATTTTCTATTCGTATCGTCATTAGTTCAAAGCTTGCCATATCACCATGCATGCTATCTGAGAGCACAACAGGCAATGGGATGCTGTAGTGGTCAGTCTTAATGTTGTTAATGGACATTTGGAACCTCAAATACTATTTGCTAAGTGGCTAGTTTATGCTCTAGTTTTTCATAAATAGAAGCCGAATGGCAATTAACATCTTCAAAAGTAATAGAATTTAAAAAGCGGGAGAGAGTGATGGCTAGAATTTCATATGCAAATAAGAATGCTGTTCCCAATCACCTTCAAAACTTGTTTGATGAAATGTCAACTTATGGGCCATTCGGCAGTTTGGTTGGAGCAATGGCTCACAGGACACCAATATTCGAGCATGTTTTTGGCATGTTGACAGACTTACGCAAGGAAGGTGTCTTACCTAGGAGGTACCTGGAGTTAGCACTAGTCGCTGTGTCAAAAATAAACGCCTGCGATTATTGTGTTGCGCATCATGCTCCATTTTTAACAGTAGAGGGTGTAACCCCTGCTGGTGCAGAAAATATACTACAATATGAAGATCACCCGGAATTCGACGATATAGACAAACTAGTCGTAGAATATTCCATCGAAGTCACAAGCAATTTTCATCGTGTTCGAGATCAACTATTCGATCGTTTACGAAGTCATTTTTCGGAAGAACAAATTGTCGAGTTAACTTGGCGCATTGCCCTTTGCGGCGCGTTTAATCGCTTTAATGATGTGCTTCAGCTGGACATAGAAGAAGAGGCGTTGGCGAAGATTGCCTGAAAAAACGCTAATATCCGAAACCTGCATTACCCATTAGGTTCAATCTTATTTTGCACATTTGATGCAGGTGGTACATGCTGGGTCAAACTTTAATCTTTTAAGAGGGATTTTTTCATCGCAGGCTATGCAATAACCAAAATCCCCGCTTTTTAAGCGCTCTATAGCGGCCTCCAGACGTCTCAAATCCAATTTTCTACGTCGTTCAGTTTCGATTGCCATGGCTTGTCTCTGGATCGCGTTCATTCGAGAAAGTCGTCCAATTTTAGTTTGGTCTAATTCTACAGCGTTTGCCGAACTTTTTGCTGAAACAATCAGGCTTTCTAAAGCAAGTTTCTTTGCTTCTAATTGTTTGAAAAAAGCTTTTTCATCAGGAAACATTTTTCGCCCTAGACTGTTGGTTGATCGCCTGCCACCGTAGTTCTATGCATGACGCGCCTGTATTCTTCATCAAGCCAGGGGTTTCCCCTATGAAGGACGGACCTGTTATCCCACATGACTAAATCTAGGGGAGCCCATTTATGAGCATAAACAAACTCAGGACGGGTCATCCATGAAGTCAATTCCGTGATTAGCGCCCTACTTTTTGAGTAATCCCACCCCTCCACAAAGTGGCAGTGACTTCCTAGGTAGAAAACTTTCCGTCCAGTTTCTGGATGTCTTCTAATCAACGCTTGTCTTACCGGTTTTAGACGTTCTTTATCTTCCTCTGAGAAGATATCGCCAACAATTAACTGCCTAGAAAAAATTATTGAGTGTTCGCAAATGAGACCCTCTAGATCTTTTTTTTCAACGCCTGAAATAGACCCAGGCCAAGTATCATAAGCATAACGCGCATCCGCAAACTCGGTTTCGCCACCAAACGGTGGGACTTCGCGGCCCGACAAAATAGAGATATTAGCTGGGATTGGCTTGAAAGACGAGTCAGAATGCCACAAGCTGTTGCCTCGGTGATAACGCGACTTTTCATCACCATGTGAACGAATTTTGTTATTATCGTCTACGTTGGCAATGCGCGAAATCTCAGGATGAGTTACACCTCCACCCCGGTCAAAGCCAAGTGATTTTTCGAGAGAGCCAAATTTTTCTGAGAACGTGATCTGTTGATCATCATTTATGTTCTGATTTCTGAATACAAGCACAGCGTACTTCCCTAACGCAGTTCTTAGCTGATCGTACACGGAGGAATTTATAGGTGCCGCCACATCTATTCCTATCACTTCACCAGCAAAGTCCATTCCTGGTAACAATGGTTTGATCGTAAAATCCATTTATATCTCCCTTTTTAATAGATGGTCACGCCACTATCGACAGAAAGGATTTGTCCGGTAGTTATCTCTGATTCATCCGAAGCTAAATATACAGCCATGTTTGCAATATGTATGGGCATACCAAAACCTAAAAGATGTTGCTCGGAAATTTTTGCTATCTCGGGTGATTCCTGGACAAGTTTTTTTACGCGATCAGAAAGGGTTACCGAAGGGGCAATAGCATTCACCCGAATCTTATTTGGCGCGTACTCCACTGCCATAGACCTTGTCATTGAAGCCACCCCGCCTTTTGCCGCCGTGTAGCAGTCTCTACCGGGCAAAGCCATAAGTGCAACGTTTGACGACATATTGATTACCGAACCGCCACCTGCTTCTACTATTGCTGGGATACCATGCTTTGAGCAAACAAATGTGCCAAAAAGATCTAACTTAATAACACGCCAGAATTCTTCATCTGGCGCCTCTGTAACGGGGCCATCCTGCATTGTAGATCCACCGGCGTTATTATGAAGAACGTTGAGTTTTCCAAAACGATTTACAGTCTCTGAAATTACTGACCTCACACTATCATGATCGGTTACGTCCATCTCCATAAACACAGCGTCACCACCAGCATTTCCTGCTGCCTCTTTTGCTAGTTTTGCAGACTCGTCTCCAAGGCTAATATCTATATCTGTAACTACGACAGTAGCGCCCTCTTCCGCAAACCTGATAGCCGTCGCCCTTCCTATGCCGCCACCACCGCCAGTGATTAATGCCACCTTACCGTCTAATCGTCCCATTTTGTCCCCTATAAATAATTCTTTTTTTGAATTTTTAATGAGCAAAAATAACTGGTATTTGAGCTTGATCAAGGATCGCTCTGGTTGCTCCACCAAAAATCATTTGAGTAAGCCTGCTTTGAGTAAAAGCACCTTTAACTAAAAAATCAACTCCACAAGAAGAAGCAACCTCTAAAACTCTCTCACCAGCATTGCCGCTGGGCGCTCCTTTTTTTATTTCAACCTCAACTTCGTTAGCCTCGAGATAACGCTGTAATGCTTTTCCGTCTGGACCAGCATGTACCCATCCATCTACCTCAATAACAATTACCTTTTTTGCCATACGGATTATTGGCATACTCAAGGCTAGAACCCTTGCTGTTTCTGTACTGTGGTTCCATGCAATTCCTACGGTTTCACCAAATTTACCGCCCCATGAAGGCGGCACCACTAATACCGGCCTGCCACCTTCAAAAAGTGCCATTTCGAATAATGTTTGCCAATGGGGGTTTTCATTAGATCTGCCAATTATGGAAACATCGTAAACTCTGCAAATTTCTCCTACCTGTCTCCAGTTCGACAAGCTCGTCATATCAACTATAAGTTGCTTATCGCTGATCCTTGGATTACATGCGGCAGCTCTTTGCCTAATTAAGTCTCCAGCACTATTCTTTTGCGCTTCTATTTCTTCGTCTAAACCATCGTATGAAACAACGCCCCCGCTCATTGGGTCCACGATAACTGGATCAGGTAGCCTCGGGTAAAAGATCCCAGTTATTTGACCATTATGTCTATGAGCAAGTTGAGAAGCTGCTTCAATAGGTACATCGCGAGCTGAGTCGGCACCAAACGGGATTAAAATTTGCTTCATTACGCTCTCCTTTTTTGTTTTTGATTATAGAAACAATCAATTCAAGCTTTCTTCCACCTTTTATTTAGAATACCGGTTTTCGCTACTAGAAACCAGTCTGTTTAATTTTTCAAGGTTGCCAACTTTTTATTCTTAAAATCTTGGAATTTAAAATTTAGGCGCGCGTTACTTTAGCTTAATTCCATCATTCAAAGACCAGTCAAAGTCAAAGGTAACTTGAGCAACTGAGGAGAGCTTTTTTTTAACATGATCCATCGCATAATGCCTAATATGCTGGAGAATTTTAGCTGTTGTGTGACCAAATTGTTGTGGATACATTTCATATAAAGCCGACAAGACTAGTACATTTCCTTCCTTAAACCTTAATGTTCTCGAATGATTAATATATTCAAGAGCGGCCTCATCCAACATTCTGTCAACTTTATCACCTGTATAGGGGTGACGCTGGAGTCTGGGTGACCCGACAGCCGCATCGCACAAGCCGTAATGAAATCTAGGGTCGAGAAATAAACTAGACAGTATTTTTTTTCGAATAAAAGACAAGCTCAACGGCCATCCTTTAATACTGATAAGCTTTTGATTAAAAGGTCCCTTTTTTAAGAGGTTATCATTACTTTTTATATCGGCGATCGATAAGATTAAATAATTTTCAAGAACTAGTCTCACAACAAGGGCGTTATAGAGATTGAGCCAAAATGCATACTGCTCTTTTCGATTAAGTTTTTCTATGGGAAATGAAGCAAGGCTTTGAATATAGTTTTCCAGCGCCTGTCGGTCTGGCTGACTAAAATTGGCATAGGCTATTACAGTGGTACCGTCAGTTTTAAGTTGCACATGTTTATTTAATAAATATCCCCAACTTGTATGATCAACAAAAAGATTTGAAGAAGGGTCGTAGTCGTTCCAAAACGGCGGAGTAAAAACGCCCTTCATTCCATCTATATTGGAGCAGCCCCAAAGCAATAACACCTGAAAGAATACAAGAGTGAAATAACGATGAAAAACCATCAACCTTTGATATCCAAAATCATTAAATCAAACGATTAGGTATTAAGTTATTGCGATTACTCAATCGACACCTCGACTGCACCAATCCCCGCAACCTCATAACAAGCGCGATCTCCCTTGTTAGCAAATTTTGTAGCTAATGTTGAGCCACTCATAACGATATCGCCAGCCTTTAGAGAACGGCCTTGCTCTGCTAATAGAGTTGCTAGCCATGCTAATGAATTTAGTGGATTACCCATTGCAGCGCTGGTGTTAGTATATTCTATTTCGCCATTGTAAGATAATTTTGCGGGTTGATTTGCTAGATCGACATCGCGCCAAAATTTTAACGGTGAACCGATTACAATTCCACCGCACCAAGCGTTATCAGCTATTAGGCTCAAAGGATCCAAATTGCTGTAGTCAGCCGCCCTGTCTTCTATTAGTTCGAAGGCTGGCATAGCACTGTCTACAAACTCGCTCACACTGCTTGCTTCAAAAACGGTTCCCTCTGGGATATCCTTACCGATCGTAAATGCTAATTCAAATTCTATCCCCAGACGAATATAGCTATCCAAGTGAACGATGGCTGGGGACTCATATATCGTGGATGCAAAAATTGCCGCCCCAACCGGCTTATCTACACCGACCAATTCCTGAATTGCTCTCGATGTCAAAGCAATTTTATATCCTGCGACAGGTCCTCTGCCGCTCTCAATCCAAATATTGTTTAGTGCTTTTTGACAATCATAAGCATGCGTGACCGAAGTTGGTTTAAACTCATCGATTAAGTTTTCAAACTTGCTTCGAGATTTATGTGCTTCCGCTACGTGCTGAGCTATTTTTTCGGCTCTCATTACATCGGACATCAAATTCTCCTTCCCGCAACTAAAAATTTGTTTTTAAATAGAAACTCATTTGTTAATTTTAGACAAGCATCCAAACTCACTATACTTTGAAGCTGACATTATAGAACCAACCCGATTAAAGTTTGATTATCGAAATGCAAAACTCAGAGCTCAATTTAAGCCCATTATCCGATGCTCTAGGCGTTGAGATTATGGATATGGCAATCGAAGATGCTATTGCACCACATATATTTGAGCGGGTATACGCGGCTTTTCTAAAGCATCACCTTATTCTTTTCAATAACATAGATTTGAGCCCAGCACTTCAGGTTGAATTTGCCAAAAAGTTTGGGGATGTTCAGGTGCACGTAATGAACCAATACCACGGATATGGCCACCCCGAAATTTACCTGTTAACTAATTTGGGAGAGGACGGAAAACCTAATGGCAAGCATCCGGACAGAGGGACCATGTATTGGCATACAGATGGTTCTTGGCGAAAAAAAACAGGACATGCAACGATGATGTATTCTGAGTTTGTTCCAACACGTGGAGGACAAACTCACTTTTGCAATATGAATAAGGTTTTTGAAAACCTCCATAAAAATACAAGGGAAAAACTTTCAGGCTTGAAAGCAATTCATAATTTAGATTTTTCGAGAACACGGCGCCATGGTGAAGATCCCATGACACCCGAGCAACGAGCTGAAGTTCCGCCAGTGGCGCACCCTATTATTCGGATACATCCAGAAACAAATTTGAAGTCAATTTTTCTTGGGGACCATGCAGAAGCAATTGAGGGATGGGATTACGATGTCGGCAGAAATTTTATAGAAGAGATAAGTGCGGAGATTACGCCAGAGGAATACGTTTATAAACATCAATGGCAACCGAAACAAATAGCCATTTGGGATAACCGTTGTCTCTTACATCGGGCCACACCCTACGACACGGAAATAGAAAAAAGGGTCATGAGGCGTTGCACTATAAATGGAGATCAACCATATGGATGAGCACGGCAAGAACTTTAGCTGTACGATGTGGAGAATATAATGATCAAGGGTCTTCATCATAACGCATATAGATGCAAAGATTCGGAAGAAACGCGGCAATTTTACCAAGATTTTCTGGGCCTAAAATTCAAAAACGCCTTTGAAATAGAAACCACACAGACAGGCCGTGAAACAAGCGTGCTTCACTCGTTTTACGAAATGGCGGATGGCTCCTCACTCGCTTTTTTTGAGGCACCCGATCAACCATTTGAATTTAAAAAACAACATGATTTTGATCTTCATATAGCATTAGAGGTTAGCCATGATTTCCTATTAGCGATGTTCGAAAAAGGAAAAAAAGAGGGCATCGAAACACGTGGTATATCTGACCATGGTTTTATCGACTCGATTTATTTTCGAGATCCCAACGGTTACGTCATTGAATTAACAGCCAAGAAGAATGATTCGGAAGAAAACAAAGTGGTTAAACCAGCCCCAGAAGAAGTTCTATCTCGTTGGCAAAGTAAAAAAGTAATCTAGCGGCTCAATAAATTAGCTATCGTTAGATTTACCCTTTCTCTCTATCTCATCCATATGGGCATCATAATCATGAACCTTGCGATAATATAGTTCCATTGCTGATTTATAGTTCTCTTTGGCAACACCCTCTGGCGTCCGCCAAACTTTTTCCAGCAAACTTCGGATCAGATACAGTGCACCTAAGCCTAGACAAGCGAGGCCTATCCCCCACCAATTGAATGCCCAAATCGCTAGAACTGTCCCTATAACCATTATAACGGAGCTCAGACTCTCCGAAAGCAATATATCCTTTAAACTGTTTTTGCTCAGATCTGTCTCTTCAATGCCAAAATCTTGGGGAGTTGGTTTTTTGGGTTTCTTTAACACAATCATTAGCTCGGATAAGAATGAAAAAACAGCTTTGACATCAAGACGCGTTTACCTCATCTGTTGAAATTATGAACTTATCGAGTTCATCCCAATTGGAAATGAATCCTAAGCCCGGAGTATCATCTAGCGTTAATTGGTCTGAGCGAGAATTAAACAACTTATGGGGCTCAACTGCGAAAGTGATGAAAGCAGTCTCCAAAGGGGTGGGAGTAAGACAAGAAGCAGCTAGGTGAGCCGTTGCGTGGTAGCCTGGCCCCCAATAAAAACAATGAGGTATGACAGTTACTGGATAAACTTCGGCTAACGAGATAATTTTTCTCATCTTTGAAATGCCGCCACACTTTGTCACGCTAGGTTGCAAATTATCTATAGCTTCCGTTTCCATCGCTAATTTAAATTCATGAAGTGTCGTAATATTTTCACCCGCTGATATCGGGACTCCTTCGAGACGTACTTCGGCAAGACCTTCAAAATCCTCTGGCGGCCATATAGGCTCCTCAAGCCAATGGAAACCCTCCTCACTTATCTCCTGAGCAACTTCACGTGCTTCAGCAATAGTCCATGGGCAATTAACATCAAGACAAATTTTATCATCTAACTCTACTGCGTTACGAGCAGCTCTGAATGCTGGAATTGTTGTTTCGTGAAGTTTAATTGTCCTAAATCCATAACTTCTAGCCCGTTCAACATTCTGAGCCACAGCGTCAGTGTTTCCCCGGTAACGCATTAGACTTGCATACTTAGTTAAAACACCACTTTCACCACCTAGAAATTTATAAAGGGGTAGATGTGCTCGTTGTGCAGCCAAATCCCAAAGCGCTGTATCTATTGCAGACAAAGCATACATAAGCGGTCCTGACCTTCCAAGACCATGCAAGGGGCGCTCTAATTCTGCGATCCTGTGATTTATAGCCACGGAATCTCTACCAACCAGCATGGGGGCTAAAATCTGATTAATAACTGCTTCACTTCCGGGCGCCATTGCATGTCCGAAGGCCTCCCCCCATCCCTCCAAACCATCCGAGGTTTTGATCCTTACCATAACACATTCCATTTTAGTCCACGCATCTAAACTCGGCCGCATACCATGTCTGGGCCCACCTGTTTCGAATGGAAGAGAAACTCTAATTGAACGTATACTTTGAATTTTTGTCATTAACATACTCTAAAGTGGTTTAACTTGAGATCACGAAGACATTTAAAATACAAATAATATTATACTTACGCCAATTTAAAGTAAGAATATCTTCACACCACAGCTAACCTGAGGTATCTATCTGGTTCAAGGCCCCGTAGCTCAGCTGGATAGAGCGACAGATTCCTAATCTGTAGGTCACAGGTTCGAATCCTGTCGGGGTCACCACAAAACCTTTGCATTTCTGCCACTTTTAATAACGTTTACTGCAATTTTGTTTACTTTTGTGACAGTTTTTACCGTTGCAATTACCGTTGCAGTTTTCCGCGACTCTTGAGAATCACAAAATCATCAACCGTTGCAATTACCGTT
>NZGS01000008.1 GCA_002690995.1 Rhodospirillaceae bacterium | reverse complement strand
TCCTGGATTAACTACATGCTGTAATTTAGGATCGATGGGGTCTCCGTTTAATTCCAATCGACCTTTAACCCCGTCCTCGCCACCGACAATTCCGCTTGCTGGAATTTTTGTTCTTTCGGCTAAGAAGGCGAAGACTCCTGGCTTCTTTCCAATATATTGAAATTCCACAGTTTGACCGTCACCACCTTTGAATGTGCCATTACCGCCAGAGTTTGAGCGTAAGGAGCGCTGTTTGAATCTGACTGGGTAACGTTGTTCTATCTCCTCAATTGGCGTCGATGAAATATTAGAGGGCCAGCTTGTGCATGATAAGCCGTCACCAGATGAAGACGCCCCCATTCCACCATTAAAGAAAAATAGACCTGCTATTCTAGTGCCATCTACTTGGTATCCGTTGAGATTAACGCACCAGATTGGTGAACCCGATCCAGCAAGTATTTTCTCAGGAGCAATTTCTGATATAGCATGCATTATCAAAGCTGGGATGAAATGTCCTGTTAAAACCCGGCTTCCAACTGACGCTGGATGACTAGGATTAACAATACTTGAAGGCGGTGCTATCAACTTTAATGGTTTAAGGGCACCCTCATTATTCGGTAATTCAGGTGCGAGGGCAGACTTGATAGCGTAGCTGGTCATTGCTCGTGTATAGCAAAGGGGACAATTAACTGCTTTATTAACTTGACTAGACGACCCCGAAAAATCTGCTTCCAACGTGTCTCCTGCAATTTTAATCAATACTTTTATTTCTACTGGCAAGTCTGCTAGGCCGTCGGTTTTAACAGTCGAACAATACTCGCCGTCTGGTAAACCCCTTATGGCGGAACGAACGGCTTGTTCTGTTCTTTCACAAATAACTGCGGATAATTTTGATAGGTCTTTAAGCTGGTAGGTGTCAGTAATTTGCAGAATCCGTTGGTTTATTGTAAATAGCGCGCCAAGTTGCGCTTCTAAGTCACCCTCCACCTGATCCGAGACCCTAACATTCTGACGAATAATGGACATCAACGTTTCGTTGACCTCGCCCTTTTCATACAATTTCATAGGCGGAATTTGCAGTCCCTCTTCAAATACCTCCCTCGGCTCTGGTGATCGTATTTTTCCGCCTATATCCGGTGCGTGCGCTGTGCTGGCAGCAAACCCTATAATTTTTGCACCATTGAAAATTGGTCGACAAACGGAAATATCAGGGAGATGGCCGGTTCCCATATGTGGGTCGTTTGTGATGAGGATATCACCTGGAAGTAGTGTTTCACTCGGGAATCTTCTTATGAAATGTTTTACAGTATCGGGCAAAGTGCCAATAAATGAGGGTATGCTATCAGTAGCCTGCACCAGCGCGTTCCCTTGCTCGTCTGTTACGACACAAGAAAAATCATAAGATTCTCTGACAACAGTGGAAAATGCTGATCGCAGTAGAGATGCGGCGGCCTCATCTACCGCGGAGATCAGCTGATTCCATAATATTTCCAGATGTATCGGGTTGTTTAGATCCGTTTCCAACTTTTTAGACAATTTCTTTGTGTCTAAAATATCAATAATTAAACCGCCTTGGGGTGAAACGGTCAGCTTAGTATTCTCGGGTACTACAGTGGTAGATTGTCCTTCTTCAATTATTGCAGGGCCACGTATTACTGTTCCGGCTGAGAGCGTTTCGCGTCGATAGACATTGACGTTGCAATTTTTTGTGGAGTTAGGAAGTCTTATTTCTCTCTTTTGCATTTTAGATCTTTTGAGGTTTTGTTGCTGTGCCATCGGCTGTAAATTATTTCTGGTAGTTGATGCCGAGGCACTCACTCTAGCGGTCATAAGCTCGACGCTATGATGTTCAAAGGCTCTCCCGTACGTGACCTTGTGAAGTTTGTGAAACTCATCATTAATGTACTTACGCGGTTTTGTCTTCGTGAACGCTTTTGTTATGTCGACAACAAGTACAGCGCCCTGGCCCAAATAACGAAGTTCAGCCAGGTACTGAATTTTTATCGCTTTTTTTGGAACAGAAGCCCTCACCACTTCAGACGCAGTGGTTTGGAGGCTATCGTATATTGTTTTTATTTTATGGGCATCAAGGCTTGCTAACGGTTTGGAGATAGCAACGCTTTTGTCAGCCCTCGCTGGGGCGACGGTTAAACCCAGCGCAGATGCTACGCCTGCTGCAGGTGGAATTATAACGCGTTTAATCCCTAGTCTTTTTGCTACTGCACAAGCATGGACCGGTGCTGCCCCACCAGTGGCGTAAAGGGAATAATCCCTTGGATCTCTTCCTTTACGTGCTAAATGAATTTGAGCAGCTTGAGCCATATTTTCGCAAACTACGTCATGTATGCCCAAAGCAATGTCATTCGCATCTAAATCAAATTCAGCACCAAAACTGTCCAAAGATAAGGAGGTTTTAATTGGATCAATATCTAATGAGCTCTCAGAGAAACCTTCGACGCTTAGGTAGCCCAATTGTAAATCAGCATCTGTTACCGTAGGTTGAGAACCTCCCTGATTATAGCAAATTGGTCCGGGCATAGATCCAGCACTTTGCGGACCGACTTTTAGCAAATTCAATGCGTCTTTTGTCGCAATGCTTCCACCTCCAGCACCAATCTCGACTAGTTCAACAGTAGTTATTCGCACTGGTAGGCCACTTCCTGGTGCAAAACGTCTCTCCCTTGCTGCTTCGAAAGAATACGAAACTTCAGGTTGGCCGTTATCAATAATAGCTATCTTTGCGGTTGTTCCACCCATGTCGAAAGCTATAAGTCGTTCTTCATTTTGTAGTTTGCCTATCAGGGCTGCAGAAAGTGCGCCTCCTGCGGGGCCAGATTCAAGTAAATCAACGGGACGATGTGTTGCTTCTGAGGTATTTGTGAGGCCACCATTTGAAAGCATAAGCATTAAAGGGGCTTGGCTTCCTCTATTTTTAAGAGCCAGTTCTAACTCTCCTATATAATCGGCTGCTAATGGTTTTATATAGGCGTTGATGGCAGCGGTGGACGTGCGTTCAAATTCCCCACTTTCCTGACTAATGTCAGAGGATAACGTAAGGGATAAGTCAGGGAAGTTTTTCGCTAAAAGTTGTGATGCAAGCTTTTCATGCTCGGGCTTAGCATTTGAATTGAGAAATGAGATCGCGATAGAGGTAACCCCTTTAGATTGGAGCTCTTTAGCTGACCTCATTAAACCATTTTCATCTAAAGGCGTAAGGACTTCGCCATCGGAGCTTATTCTTTCCTTGATTTCGTACCTCAGATCCGTGGGAACAAGCGGCGATGGATAAGTCAGAAAGAGATCGTAAATGTCATATTTTCGCTCCCTGCCAAGCTGGAGGGTATCTTTGAAGCCCATCGTTGTTATTAGACCAGTCTTTGCACCTTTTCTCTCAATTAGTGCGTTGCTAAATAATGTTGTAGCGTGAACAAGCCGCTTTATTTGCTTTGGATCCCCAATTTGTTCCAAAATTTTGTCAACCCCGTTAATTGCTCCAAGTTGTGGATTCTCCGGTGTTGTTAAAACTTTTGCCGTCGCGCATTTACCAGTTTTTAAATCTAGCGCTACAACGTCGGTGAATGTCCCGCCAATATCAATTCCTACAGCAAACTCTGTCATTTTAAGCCAAGTTTTTTTTAATACGTGAAAGATGTAGCAGGCTCTTACCATTGAGATCAAGCAACTGATGTTTTTCTTGGAAATATTAGAGTTGCTGGACCTCTTTTTTTCCTCGATTTACGTTAGCGCTTAAATACGTTTTAAATGATAAAGATTTTTAAACAATTTTGCGAAAGTTTCGATGGCAATCTCCATTAAAAAAATAACCGAGCATATTGGAGCCGAAATAGATTGTGATGTGCATCTTCGCGAGCTCCCTGAAAGAGATTTTGTAGTTATCAAAAAAGCATTTGACGAACATTCTGTACTTGTTTTTAGAGGACAACCTCTTCTAGACGAGGACCAGATTAATTTTTCTGAACGGTTTGGTTCCCTGGAAACCACAGTTAATTCTAATCCCGAAGGCGGCGGAACCGTTATGACGATTTTATCCAATGTTGATCAGCAGAATAAAGTTATTCCGCCTGAAGACAAAAGGATGGTCTTCAATACCGGCAACCAGATGTGGCACACAGATAGCTCTTTTAAACGAGTGCCCGCTTTGATGTCTTTGCTTTCAGGGAGGGAAGTTCCATCCATAGGCGGTGAAACACAATTTGCATCTATGAGAGCCGCTTATGATTCGCTTGCCGATCAAAAAAAAATGGAACTCGACGATTTAGTTTGTATACATGATTTTGCCTATTCACGCGCTTTAATCGATCCAAACTTATTGACAAATGATAATAAGGCAGAAGTGCCGCCTGTTCGGCAGGCAATTGTTAGAGAAAACCCGGTTCATAAGAAGAAAAATCTATTTTTAGGTGCCCATGCATCTTACGTTGAAGGATGGGACTTAGAGGATAGTAGAAAACTGATAGCAGAATTAAATGGTACAATTACTCACCCAGATTTCGTTTACTCACATGCTTGGAAAAAGGATGACCTAGTTGTTTGGGATAACAGGACTGTTCTGCATAGAGGGCGACCTTGGGATAGAGATCAAAAGCGGATAATGCATCGAACGACCGTTGTAGGTGAGTTAACAGTTTGACAATTATCACATATAAGCCATTTATTTTAGAGATGTATTATCCGCATAGTTCGCTGAACATTCACTTCAAATAATCTATGGTGCGTAGTTAGTATAACGTTGAAGTTATTTTAAAATAACTGCACTTAAAGGTTTACCAAAAGGAAGTGTTTTTTCGCATGGACTTCTATAGATCAATCGCTTTAGACCTCGAATTATCAGAGCCGCAGGCAACAGATAGTCTCAAAGAACTAGCTTACCATAGGTTAGAAGATAAAATAGTCAGGTTGGAGTTTAAACCTGGGATATTTGTTACTGAAAGGGAACTTGCTGAGTCTATCAGCATCGGTAGAACCCCTGTTAGAGAAGCGATCCAACATCTAGCGACAGCTGGTCTTCTAAGCGTGATGCCGCGCCGGGGAATAAAGGTATCTGAAGTAGATGCTCTTTCAGTTTTGCGCTTACTTGAAGTTAGTCGTAGTTTGGACACTTCAGTAGCAAGGGCTGCGGCTTCAAGAGCTACTCCTATACAGAGACACGAGTTCTCGAGGCTGGCGGAAGAATTCGATAGCGTAAGTTCAAGTAATGATAGCGTTGCTCAAATAAGATTAGACAGTGAATTTAACAATTTGTGTATGTTGGCTATGGGGAACGAACACGCAAGGAAAATGTGCCGTTTAATACAGCCGCTGACAAGGCGTTTTTGGTTCGCCCATCATGGCGCATCAACTGATATTGGGCTTGCTCCGCGCCTGCATTCGCAAGCGGCTAAAGCTATAGCTGAAGGCGACGCAGAAGGCGCTTCGGCTGCTTTTAATCGCATAAATAATTGGTTTGAGACATTTGTTTACTCCACCATACGGGAATAACCAAGCGTTTAACCATTTATATAATTTCTTTGCAAAAATTTTTAGCTAGCTTATTGCTTGCTCTGGCATGTAGTGGCACTGTCAACAATTATGATTACAAATCAAGAAGACGGCTTTTTAAGAGATATTTGGTACTTTGCCGTACGCTCTGATGAGCTAAAATTGGGGTGTCTCCTATCATTAAAATTACTTGGTGAGCCGATAGTACTAGGTCGTAAGAAAACAGGGCAGCCTTTTGCTTTAAGGGATATTTGTCCTCATCGCGGTATTCCATTGAGCGATGGCCGTCTGATCGGCGATGAATTAGAGTGCTGCTACCATGGTTGGCGTTTTAACTCTGAAGGGACTTGTATTTGCATACCGTCATTAACGGAAGATCAGAACCTTGAGTTAAGCCGAATTAAAGTTCCCAACTATCCTGTCCAAGAACTTTCGGGTTGCATCTGGATTTTTATGCCGTCCGACTTTCGGAATATGGAATTAAAAAAAATACCGCCAACTGTGCCAGATGTGTTCTCTAAACCTGCAATGACTGAAAAACTTACCTTTCCATGTCATATTGACCACGCCGTTATAGGATTGATGGATCCAGCTCATGGTCCTTTTGTTCATCAGTCCTGGTGGTGGAGATCTAGAAAGTCGGTTCATACAAAGTCAAAGGTGTTTGGCCCAACCGATCTTGGCTTTGCTATGCTAAAACATAAACCTTCCAGCAATTCGCTGGCATATAAAATACTAGGACGAGATATTGAGACAGAAATAACTTTTAGGCTCCCTGGAATAAGAATTGAGACTATCCATGTAGGGCGTAATTTGGTAGTGGGTTTAACGACGGTCACTCCGATAGATAGGAAAACCACGCAAATTAATCATCTTGTGTTCTGGTCAATGTCCTATTTATGGCTCATTAAACCTTTTCTAAAACCATTTCTTAAAAGATTTCTCCAACAGGATAGGGATATTGTGGAAAAGCAGCAGAGAGGTTTACAGTACGAACATAACTTGATGTTGATCAATGATGCGGATGTTCAAGCCAAGTGGTATTTTCGATTAAAAAAATCTTATGGCGATGCTGCAAAAAATAAAGAACCATTTATTAATCCAGTAGAGCTAACGACCCTTAATTGGCGAAGCTGAGATAATCGTATTGTATTACCTCTATTTTTTAAAACAAAACTTGCGATTCATAGGATTTGGTTACTTAGCGGCGTTCTTATCGACATTTGGCCAAACGTTTTACATAGCAATGTACAGTGGCGAATTAAGAGCAACTTTTAGCCTTAGCCATGGAGACTTTGGGAACATCTACGCTGTTGCTACACTTTCGAGTGGTTTTATTCTAATCTGGCTGGGTAAAATTATCGACCGAGTAGATTTGAGGTTTTACGCTTTCTGTCTTTGTCTTGGCCTAGCAGGTGCTTGCTTGCTAATGTCCTTAGCTCAAGGCGTAATTACATTGATATTGGCTATTTTCCTTCTTCGGTTGATGGGGCAAGGCTTATTAAGTCAAGCCGCAACCGTTACAATGGCCAGATATTTTGACGACTTTAGCAGGGGAAAAGCCGTGAGCCTCGCGGCTCTGGGTTTCCCTAGTGGTCAGGCTGTTTTTCCATTCGCTTCCGTATTGGTATTGACTTTAATAGCTTGGCGGGAGGTCTGGGTTATAAGCGCTGTTTTAGTGTTAGTGATTGCCCCATTTTTATTACTTTGGTTATTGAAAGGACACAAACAAAGACACTTAAAGTTTTTGGCACGTGACATGTCTGAAGATAAAAGAAGTGCAAGTCATGTTACGAAACAGTGGACGCGCAGTGACGTGCTAAAGGATATAAGATTTTTTTTGTCTATGACGGCGCTAATGTCATCCGCATTCATAATAACTGGTTTGAATTTTCACCAGGTACACCTAACTGACGTCAAAGGTTGGGACCTTGGGTTTTACGCTTCCTGTTTTTCTATTTACGCAGTTTGTCAGGTTGGTATGTCAATTGTTACAGGAGTCCTGGTTGATCGATTTGGCGCGCTAAGTTTAACCCCATTTTATTTGCTTCCTATGGTGTGTTCTACCCTTGTTATAGCATTTTGCGATGCTTCTTGGACGATAGTATTATTTATGGCATTAGCGGGTACAACGGGAGGAGCTACAGCAACGATAATTTCAACTATGTGGGCCGAATTATATGGTGTACTTCATCTAGGTTCGATTAAGGCCATGGTCGCTGGTATTCAAGTTATCTCGAGCGCTCTCGGCCCGGCAGTTTTTGGCCTACTTATCGATGTGAATATAAAGATAGAGGATATTTCACTAGTCTGTGGCGTTTACGCATTTCTTGGTTGCATTTTGCTAGCAGTTTTATTCCGGCCGAATATGCTTGTTTTTTGGAAACGTTAGTTAAATTTTAACATGAAAGTTCGCGAAAAAACTTCGCAATACTGGAGACTGTTTTATTTACGTCGTTTTCCGTGATATCCCGGTGTAGTACTAGGCGGAATGTTGGTGGGCGCCCACCTATCAGTATACCTTCTTCTTTTAGAAAGCTTTGCAAGGGTGCTCTATGTCTATGTTCCACTTTGATGAATACCATATTCGTGTTGGCGCCTTGAGGTTCTGTTTCGATATCTGGTATCTGGGCTAACTCAGAAGCTAGACGAGCTGCTAAAGCATGATCTTGGATTAGCCGATCGACCTGGTTCTTCAACGCTACAATACCACAAGCAGCAAGAATGCCAGCCTGCCGCATCCCCCCACCTAGCATCTTTCGGACCCTTCTTGCTTCATTGATGAAATCCTGATTTCCCACCAAAACAGAACCAACTGGCGCGCCTAGGCCTTTTGATAAGCATAGAGAAACGGTATCAAAGCTACTCGCTAATTCTCTTGGTGTACATTTGTTGGCGATGGCAGCATTCATTAACCTAGCGCCATCTAGATGCGAGCGGAGATTAACTTTCCTTGCAGCAGCCGTAGCACATTGCATATATTTGGGTGACAGTGGTTTACCATTATATGTATTTTCAAGACAAAGAAGTTTGGTTCGAGGAAAGTGCATATCATCAGATTTTACTTTTCCAATAGCCACTTCAATGTCAATAGATCCGTCTTCCAGCACGGGAACTGTTTGCGGTATAACTCCCCCAAGAGCCGCTGTGCCAACGGCTTCTGATTTATATATGTGATAGCCCTCGCCAATGATGTATTCTTCGCCACGACCGCAATGTGTTAAAACTGACGTGAAATTTGATTGCGTCCCAGATGTTACAAATAGTCCAGCTTCAAATCCCAGTGTGTCGGCGACTAATTCCTCTAGCTCGATTATAGTTGGATCATCCCTATAAACGTCATCGCCAACTTTGGCGTTTGCCATTGCTTCGTACATTTCTGGCGATGGTTTAGTTACTGTATCGCTTCTTAGGTCTATCATTTCGAACTTCCGGACAAATAATTTTGAAATAAGAATTGAATTAGGTTATTGAAAATACTTAAGCTGAAGATCTCAAGATATCAAACTTAATTAGCATATTGTAACAAAGAAAACGAGACTGGTACTCCAGCTAATCCACTTTGATAACAATTATTTTTTTAACTGCATTTAATGCTGAACAGACCGAAAATCTGGCAAGCTGACTAGAACAGAACAGAGATTGTTTGATGCAAATAACTATCTTATAACTAGAACGGGTTACGCATAGGAGTGAATTATGTCAAAACTTAAAATCGCAGTTATTCCTGGTGATGGGATTGGTTGGGAAGTGATACCCGAGGGTTTAAAAGTTCTCGAAGCCGTTGGCAGGAAATACAACATTGAATATTCGTTTACCGAATTCGATTGGGGATGCGAACGATACCATAAGACAGGAAAATTGATGCCTGATGATGGAATTGAAACTCTGAAGAGTTTTGACTCTATATTTCTGGGAGCTTGCGGCTACCCTGGCGTACCCGATCATATTTCTCTTTGGGGATTATTAATTCCAATTCGCAGAGAAATGAAACAATACGTTAATCTTCGACCAGTCAGAATGTTGAAAGGAATGCCATGTCCGCTGGCGAATAGAGGCCCCGAAGACATAAACTTTTGGGTGGTTCGCGAGAATAATGAGGGTGAATATTCTGAGATTGGTGGCAGATTACATCGTGGAACTGATCATGAAGTCGCGATACAAGAGTCAATTTTCACCAAGTTTGGCACAGATAGAATCCTTCGATACGCCTTTGATCTTTGTAAGCAGTTGGGTCTGGAAAAAGTTACATCTGCGACAAAGTCAAACGGTATTATTCACACGATGCCATACTGGGATGAGCGATTTTCAGTCATAGCCGAAGAATATCCAATGTTGACCACAGACCAATATCATATCGATATATTGACAGCTAATTTTGTATTGCACCCTGATTGGTTTGATGTCGTGGTCGGCTCAAATTTATTTGGGGATATCTTGTCAGACCTTGGACCAGCTGTAGCAGGGTCAATTGCTATTGCGCCTTCAGCGAATATTAATCCAGACGGAGACCTACCATCTATGTTTGAGCCTGTCCATGGATCAGCGCCTGACATAGCGGGGAAAGGGATAGCAAACCCCATTGGCCAAATCTGGTCGGGTTCTATGATGCTCGAACATCATGGCTATAAAGAGGCAGCAGATGAAATTGTCCGGGCTATTGAAGAAGTAATATCGGAGGGTGGGCCCAAGACGCCAGATCTTGGTGGACAAGCAAATACCAAGGAACTCGGTCAGGCTATTGCAGATAGTATTCGTTAGCCAAAAAATAATTATCTCTTGCTAACAGATGAGTGGCCCTTATCTATTTTCTTCTGTTTCTTTTTTATGGACGTTTATACATTGTGATACGCAAAACTGCTAAATGCAGCCAAGACACTATTGGAGGAAGACATGACATCTATGGGAAATATTTTTGAATTTGATACGCTGTCATTACATGCTGGCCAGTCACCTGATTCGGAAAATGGTTCTAGGGCCGTCCCCATATATCAGACGACGTCCTACGTTTTTAAAGGTGTGGATCATGCGGCCTCTATGTTTAATTTAGAGAGACCTGGGCATATTTATTCGAGAATCTCTAACCCAACCACAGCAGTATTAGAAGAGAGGATTTCGGCACTTGAAGGGGGTGTTGGCGCCGTGGCAACGGCTAGCGGACATGCCGCGTTAGTATTAGGTATTCTGACTATAATGGGACAAGGGGGCCATATTGTTGCTTCCAGTGCTCTGTATGGTGGAACACATAACTTGTTTAGTCACACTTTGCCACGATTTGGAATAACAACCACAAAAGTTGATCCTCGCGATGTGGATGGTTTCAGGTCAGCAATAAAACCAGAGACTAGGTTAGTATTTGGCGAAACAATTGGTAACCCTGGTTTAGAGGTCTTAAATATACCCGCTATCGCAACCGTAGCCCATGAGGCGGGACTGCCGCTTATGTTAGATTCCACCTTCGCCACACCGCACTTGTGTAAACCTTTTGACCACGGCGCTGACCTTATAGTGCACTCAGCGACAAAGTGGCTAGGCGGTCATGGGGTTGCTATTGGCGGTCTTCTCGTTGATGGTGGTAAGTTTGACTGGGAGGACTCAGGCCTTTTCCCAACGCTTACGGAACCTTATGATGGCTACCATGGCCTAGATTTTGTCGAGGAGTTTGGTCCACAGGCATTTATAATGAGAGCGAGAGCAGAAGGGCTCCGAGACTTTGGAGCTTGTATGTCTCCTACAACAGCATTCCACATTTTACAAGGTATCGAAACCTTACCACTAAGAATGGAAAAACATGTGAGTAATGCAAGGGAAATTGCAGAATTCTTAGGTGGTTCAGATGCAGTTGAATGGGTAGTATATCCAGAGTTGGATGATCATCCTGATAAAGCTCTTGCGTCAGAACTTTTACCTAAAGGGGCAGGCTCCATGATTGCCTTTGGAATAAAGGGAGGAAGAGAAGCGGGTAAAACTTTTATCGAGAGGCTCCAGGTTTGGTCTCACCTGGCAAATGTTGGTGATGCGAAGTCGCTAGTTATACATCCGGCTAGTACCACCCATCAACAAATGGACGCTAATACAATGAAAAAAGCAGGCCTCTCCGAAGACCTAGTTCGTTTATCAGTCGGTTTAGAAAATATTGACGACCTTAAAGCTGATCTCAAACAAGCTTTGCGTGCTGCAACAATTCGCAAGGTGGTTTGATTATGGAAACACAAGTTCATGGTAAGAGTGTTTTTTTTTCTACGGGTGGAGCCAAGTTTAATAATGCTGAGCGAACAATAATATTTATACACGGAGCTGGAATGGATCGGACAGTATGGTCTATGCAGGCGCGTTTTTTCGCTCATCATGGCTTCACTGTAGTGAATCTAGATCTACCTGGCCACGGAAAGTCGGAAGGGCCAGCCTGTGCAACCATAGAAGAATATTCGGATTGGCTATGTGAACTTATTGATTGTTTGGATTTACATCGTGTTTCTATAGTTGGTCATTCGATGGGTTCACTAGTAGCTCTTTGCAGTGGGGCAAAACTAGAAAAGAAGATACAGAAAATAGCACTTCTAGGAACTCTACCAAAAATTCAAGTGCATCCAGATTTACTAACGAGCGCTATGAATAATAAACATGGGGCTTTCGAGACTATTGTTGGTTGGGGTGTTGGGCGCAAAGCGCAAATCGGCGGTCACAAAGCGCCGGGTAGTTGGATTGCTGGTGCGAGTATGAGATTACTTGAAGCAAGTAAGCCAGGGGTCTTAGGAAACGATCTGAACGCGTGCAATGTCTGGGAAGGTGGGCTGGAAAGTGCAGGTCAAATAAAGTGTCCCGTTCTATTATTGCTTGGTGAAGATGATAGAATGACTCCCCCGAAAGGAACAAAGGAATTAACTAAAGCACTGCACAACTCCGAAACAATCATTTTACATGGTGCAGGTCATATGATGATGACGGAACAGCCAGATCAAACGATTGAAACCCTCTTAGACTTTTTCGGATAATTAAGTCTATGCAAATAACTAGAGTTTTAGATCGATACTTCTCTAGGAGTTAATTTGTTGAAAAGTTCTAAACCGAGTATCTTTTTAAAAGCGTTTACCTAAAAAAGCGCTAGTTTTAAGAGAAGTGACTGTGGACAGAGAGTTGAAGCTCCCCGCCCACAGTAATCGAAGGCTTTGGTTAAGCAGCACTTTTTGCGAGTTTTGGCGCCTTAGAACCAATATTTATTTTCCTTGGTTTCTTTTCTTCTGGAATTTCTCGCACCAAGGAGATGTTGAGAAGACCATTCTCAAGATCGGCTCCCGTCACGATAATGTGGTCAGCTAAATCAAATCGCCTCTCGAAGGAGCGTGATGCTATGCCACGATGTAGATATGTTTTTTCTTCGTCGTCGGAAGCCTTCCCAGTCTGTCCAGAGATCAAAAGGCTGTTTTCCTTTACTGTTATATCTATATCTTGTTCGGAAAACCCGGCAACGGCCATGGTTATCTGATAAGAGTCTTCAGACAGTTTTTCGATATTGTAGGGCGGATAGCTTTGAGTGTTAGAACCTTCCGAAGCTTGGAAAGCTGCGTCTACCAAGCGGGCCATTCTATCAAAGCCAATTGTGGATCTAAATACGGGCGTAAAATCAATTCTATGCATGTCCTGTTCCTCCTTTAAAAGCAAAGTGGACAAAATTTGGTTTGCCGTAGTGGCCAAACCGGTTGAGCTATGTGACCCTCGAGGTGAGCGGTCACGGTATATATTGTGCGTAGAAATAAAATTACAAGGTCTGAAGGAAGAAAGTTTAATTTTTAAGATTTCACACTAAGACCAGCGAAGCGTTTGTTAAATTGTGCAACACGCCCGCCACTGTCTATAATGCGTCTTTGGCCTGTCCATGCTGGGTGCGTCTTAGGATCTATATCTAGCCGCATAACGTCTCCTTCGGAACCCCAAGTAGAGCGGGTTTCATATTCAGTCCCGTCTGTCATAACCACTTTTATCATATGGTAGTCTGGGTGGATATCGGATTTCATGTCGAACCTCTTTTCGCGCACCGTAATTTGATGGCAGGATATAGCGTCTTTTTTGGGATTTTACAACCACTAAGTTAACCGCTGAGGATAGTTAATGTAAGTGCAGCTTGACAGATATGTTTATCTTTGCGTGAGTTTTATTTCTATTCTTCTATTACGGCGGTTACTTATCTCATCGCGGCGGTTGTCAAGTGGCTGAAATTCTCCAAAACCTGCGGCTGAAAGTCGACTTGGTTTAACACCTTTTTTTATAAGAAATTCAACTACTGAAATAGCACGGGCTGAGGACAAATCCCAATTGCTTTGGAACTTTGCATTATAGATTGGTATACTATCGGTATGGCCCTCCACCTGGAGTATCCAGTCAATATTTTGTGGGATCTTTGGGGTAATTTTATTCAATGTATTTGCTAGCTTGATTAGTTCGTTTTTTCCACTGATACCTATCTCAGCTGCGCCAGACGCGAAAAGCACTTCGGATTGAAAAACGAAGCGATCCCCAACAATTCGCACATCTTTCCTATTTTTAAGAACTTCTTGGAGTCTTCCAAAAAATTCTGATCTAAAACGTGCTAGTTCTTGAACCTTCGAGGCTAGGGCTCTATTTAACTTTTTCCCTAAATCGAGAATCCGAACATTTTTTTTCTCGGCTTCTTTCTCTTTCGTTTCAAGGGTTCTATTGAGGAGAGCAATTTCTTTGCGTAATGCTTCAATCTGCTCATTAAGACGCTGGTTGGATAACTTTTTTTCATCTTTTAAATTAGAGTATAATTTTTCCGCAGCAACTAGCTTAAATTTTTCTTTCGAGAGTTTTATAATTATTTTATCCAGCAATCGGCGGGCTTCATCGATTTCTCGCTTAAGCTTCTCTTTCTGAAACTCACTATTTTCAATCTGTTGCCGAGCGCTATCATTTTCTCTCTTCTTTGCGGCAAGTTCCCGTTCCAGATTAGTTAGTTGCAAGATGGATTTATTTAGTTCGATTTTTGTTAAACGGGCTATCTCGCTGGTATTCTTCAGGTTTTTCTCCAAATCAACCGATTTAGTTTCCAATCTATTTATTTGATTGGTTAATTTTTCTTCTATATCGGACGCAACGACCAACTTTTTGCGAAGTTGATCTCCAGTGATGATAAGTTGTGCAACTTGATTTGTTAGCTTGTCTCTTTCAGTATTTGAGGTTTTTAAACCGAATTCTAGTTGCGCGATGGTTGTTTGTAATTCTGCGTTTGCTACTTTTTCTACTGAGAGCAATTCTCCTAATTCATTAATTTGATTCTGCAGTTGAAGCAGGTCCTTATCCCGGCCTGAAAGTGCCTGGGTTAAGTAGAATTGAGCAACTACAAATAACATAAGAACGAATATTATAACCATTAGCAACGCTGCAAGAGCATCTACAAAGCCCGGCCAGGTGGCATTCTCACGCATTCTGTTGTGGCGGACAGAACCTGTCATTCCGAGTTAATCCTCTAACTTATTCTGTGTCTTCTGCAAGTGCAGCTATCGTTCGAGCCAATAATCTGATTTCCTGCCTTATCTCATCTATAGAGTTGTCACGGCCAGATCGTATGTCTTCAAGTAAAAGTCCCGCCGTATTTTCAATGTTTTTGAGATAAGTTTTTGTAGCTTCAAGTATTTTGGTTTGTTCGCCAGGCTCTGTTGCCAAGGCGGAATTTAACAATCTATTTTGTGTTTCGAGTAATTTATGCAAAAGAGCGTTTCCACCTTTAATTTCATTTAAAACTGATGAAATCTGATCATTCATTTTGATTAAACTTTTATTGTTGTCTAGCCGTTGGTCTTCGTTTCGAACTATGACACGCTGTAATCGATCTAAACTCTCTGCAGTTTGTTCAAATAAAGCGGCTTGATAAGCACTGGCGGAAGTTTCACCCTCGACAAAGCCACTTCCCCCAGAGCTTAATTTTGTGAGGCCCGACAGCCATTCCTCTAAATCTTTGTAAAAACGATTTTGGGCTTGTCCTAATTGAAGATCTAAGAAACCGAGCGCTAATGACCCCGCCAACCCGAATAAAGAAGAACTAAATGCGGTTCCCATACCTGCTAAGGGCGCAGCTAGCCCTTCTTTTAGATTGGAGAAAGCACCTTGCAAATTATCATTTTTGAGGGACAATCCATCTATGACGTTTCCTACAGCACTCACGGTTTCTAATAACCCCCAAAAAGTTCCCAATAAACCAAGAAATATCAGTAGGCCAATGAGATATCTGGAAATATCGCGAGACTCCGATAATCTTGCATCAATACTATCCAGCAATGATCTAAGAGAGTTAGTTGACAGACTGATGTTACCGTCCCGTCGACTGCCAAGTATTGTTGCTATTGGAGCTAATAAACTGGGCGGTTTTTGGTTTCTCTGTCGAGTTGCCGTAGCGACACGATAGTTTGATATCCACTTAACCTCAGGCCCAAGCAATGCGACCTTTGAACTTATAAAGATCACGCCGATCAAAAAGCTAGCCAAAATAAAGCCATTAAGCCCAGGGTTTGCCATGAAAGCACTCTTTAGCGGTATCAATAAAAAGCCCGCTAGAACGAGAAGAACAATTAGAAAAAGAAATATTCTGATTAGGTAGTGGTTTGGATTTGTCACTTTGGACCTCTCAAAAAAGAGCTTTTAAAAATCTTAACCTTTTATTTTGTCAGAATTATGTCAACTCTGTCAGTCGGATCAGATTTTACTCTATCTCCCAAAGCTCTGACGCTCATTGTTGTTGCGGAAACACCCTTTTGTATAAGTATATTTCTAATTTCTAGAGCCCTGAGAAGGGATAATCTCCGAGCAACGCTTGCATTTTCTGAGGCTGTCGTTGCATAAGCAACAAGTTGGAGACGCTGATCCGGTTCATCTAGTAATTTGATGGCCACCTTATCTAACTTTTCTTGCTCAGTATCTGTAAGTTGTACGTTTTCACCTTGGAAGATTATTGCCAATTTCCCCCGATTATCAGATTTAAACGAGCTTGCAGATTTTATCTTTTTTACTTTGCTCCTTGATTTACTGGCAACGCTTATTCTTTTCTTGGGCCGCGAAACTTTTTCTTTATAGGTTTTTTTTAACTCGACGGTCGGTTTTTTTGGGACACTTATTGGAGTGTTCTTTTTAGGAGGCACAAAATTCGGTGTTTGGGAAAGAGAGATTATTGGCTTGGTTGGGGAAGTTATGGCTCCTATATTACTGGTGCTCGTTGTTTTGTTAATCTTGGACCCAGTATCTTTTGTTTCTTGAGCTGGCGTAAAATTCTTTTTTGGCTTTCCAATTTTTACGGTGCCCAGTGATAGGTCATTTGAAGGTAGGCGGTTTAGAACCTCTAAGTTAATTTCAACTTCTGATTGTATCTGGCGCCCTATTGTTGTCGTCGTATCATCAGAAAAAGCCTGCGCTGAGAAGATTGGCAAAAGAGTAACAATTACCAATGCCAACGGGATCTGGAGTTGCATCGATATTTTCTCTTTCATAGTTGACCTCCCAAAAGTTCATGCCAATAGCGTATAAACTATATAATCAGATCGGTTTCATCAACTTGAAGTAGGGTTTAGTGAAAACAGTTTTTCAAAAAAGTACTTTTTTATAGCCGCAAAATTTTCAATAATTCATGATGAATATGGGTATTTGCTGAAATTATTGCACTATCTTTAGATATCTTTGGTTTTCCAGATGAGTCAGTTACATAACCTCCAGCCTCTCTAACCATAAGAATTCCAGCGGCGATTTCCCACAATCTTGCATCACTCTGCAACGAAGCGTCAATACGACCCGCCGCCACATACGCTAGATCTAGTGCCTCTGAACCGAAGTTTCTTGTGCTGTTCACAGTACACAAAAGTTTTTCAGGAATGCCTGAGCTTCTACTGTCGTAAATATGGTCTACGCTTAAAAAACATGTTGATAAGTGCCGTCTTTCAGAAACTCGTAGGCGTGTATCATTTAAATACGCTCCCAAACCTTTCTCGCTCCAAAAGAGCTCGTCCCTTGTCGCGTCGTAGATCACACTAGCTACAATTTGCTGATCTTCTTCTAAGGCTATAGAAACTGCCCAGTGAGGTATTCCATGTGAAAAATTTTTTGACCCGTTCAAAGAATCGACGATCCAAATTCTATTTTTTGGGTCGTTACTCTTTGTTAATCCTCCACCTTTTACGATTATTCCATAGTCGGGCCGAGCAAAACATAACTCGTCAAGTAATTTTCGTTTAGACTTTTCATCAGCGGTCTTGACAAAGTTTTCTGGGCCCTTGCGAGAAGTTTGAAGTTGTTCAACTTCGCCAAAGTCTCTCAGTAGATTCCGAGAGGCTTTGTAGCATGCTTTGGCCATGACATTAATTATCGCCGTTCGCGTTGCCATTGGCTCTCCATCAAGTTTATCAAAGGGTTAGTCTTTGGCCCGTTCTACGTATGAACCATCTTCGGGCTTAATTATCACACGGGTACCAGCCTCAATGTGGGGTGGGACCATAATTTTGGCACCATTTTCTAACACAGCAGGCTTATATGAGGAAGATGCTGTCTGGCCCTTTACGACTGCATCAGCTTCAACCACTTCATAAGCCGCCGTATCTGGCAAAACTACAGACAAGGGATCGCCGTCATATGACTCGATCATAACCTCCATTCCATCTTGAAGGAAAGTGGCTTGATCTCCGAGAATTGAAACATCTATTTCTAATTGCTCATAAGTCTCTGCATCCATGAAAGTTAAGATATTGTCATCTCGAAATAAAAACTGAGCCTTTTGTTGATCTAAACGTACGCGTTCAACTTGTTCATCAGCTCTAAATCTCTCGTTTAATTTACTTCCGTTGCGCAAGTCTTTTAGCTCAACTTGGTTAAATGCGCCGCCTTTTCCAGGTTTTACCGCTTGAGTCTTAACTGTAACCCATAATCGCCCATTATGTTCTATGACGTTGCCAACCCGTACAGCATTACCGTTGATTTTCATGTCTATGCCTTCAATTAATTTTCAAAAGAAAATCGTTTCATTTTTGTCTTCTAACAGTTGATCCCCTAGAGTGTCTATGGCCGTTTTGGAGAATCTGCGGTTTTACAACATATCAGCTAGGAAAGCTGCCGTGTCTGACATCCTTGTGGAAAACCCCCACTCATTATCGTACCAAGCGAGAACTCGAACTAGCCCGCCATCAAGCACCTGTGTTTGGTTTAGGTCGAAAGTGGAACTATTCGAATTATGGTTAAAATCAATTGACACTAGAGGCTCATCGTTTATCCCGAGTATGCCCCTCAGTGGGCCATTGGTGGCAGCCTCAATCATTGCTGAGTTTATTTCTTTTACATTAGTAGGCCGTTTAGGCATAAATTTTAAATCAATTAAGCTAACATTGGATGTTGGGACGCGAATGGCAGCACCGTCCAGTTTGCCCGCTAGTTCAGGTAAGACCAATCCGACAGCTTTAGCTGCTCCGGTCGATGTTGGAACCATTGAGGATGCAGCACCGCGTGCCCTACGAAGATCACCATGAAACGTATCGAGTGTTGGTTGGTCGCCGGTATAGGAATGCACGGTGGTCATATAACCTGTTTCTATTCCAACGGTATTATTTAGAACGTACGCTACTGGGACTAAGCAATTAGTAGTGCATGAAGCACTCGAAATTACCTCGTGTTCCTTTCTAATTTTGTCGTGATTAACACCAAAGACGACAGTAATGTCAGCATTTTTTGCCGGTGCGGATACTATAACGCGTTTTGCACCTCCTTCGATATGCCGAGCAGCCCTGGCTCTATCTGTAAATATGCCGGTGCACTCCATAACGATATCCACGTCTAGTTCTTTATGGGGAAGTTGTTTGGGATCCCGTTCTGAGGTAAACTTTATCGGACCGAAACCGATATCTATAGCATCTTCGTGTACAGAAATTTCACCGGGAAATCGTCCGTGATTACTGTCCCATTTGAGAAGATGCGCGTTTGTAGCAACGGTGCCTAAATCATTAACTGCAACTACCCTAAGGTCTTCTCTTCCGCTTTCAAAAATCGCCCGGAGGACTAATCTACCTATTCGTCCAAAACCATTAATAGCGATATTCGTGGCCATTCTTAAATCTCCAAAACTTTCTAAGACTAAACAAACTTTTTAGTTGCGACCTTTATTATTTCTTCGGCCGTTATTTTATAATGATTGAATAGATCTTTAGCTGGCGCAGACGCCCCAAAACTATCCATCCCTATGAACGCGCCTGATTTACCAAGCAACTTGTCCCAACTTTGCTGAACACCAGCTTCGACGACAATTATATCTGACTCAGGCGTTATGACTGAATCCTGGTACTTTTCGTTCTGGGCGTTGAAAATATCTAGGCATGGCATCGACACGACACAGGTGGGGATATCGTCTTTTTCTAGTTTTGATTGTGCGTTCAACGCAATAGATACCTCAGAACCCGTTGCTACAATAGTAACTTTTGTATGTTGTTGCGAAGACCGCTTTATTATGTAGCCTCCCCTTGAGCAAAGGTTTTCGGCTTCATTTTCATGACGGACTAACGGCAAGTTTTGACGTGAGAGGGCAATGATAGACGGGGTTTGGCTGGTCTTAAGTGCATGTTCCCAGCACTCTAGGGTTTCCACAGCATCTGCAGGTCGGTAGACATTGAGGTTTGGTATCGACCTTAAAGCACTTAAATGCTCAACTGGTTGATGGGTTGGACCGTCCTCACCCAGTCCGATCGAGTCGTGGGTCATGACATAAATTACCCTCAGTTTCATAAGTGCGGAAAGTCGTATGGATGGTCTACAATAATCAGTAAAAACTAAAAAAGTACCCCCATAAGGTATTACGCCCCCGTGAAGCGACATGCCATTCATAGCTGCAGCCATAGCATGCTCTCTGACTCCGTAGTGAACGTAGTTGCCGGTAGGGTTGTCTTTGCTTGATGTCTGATGATCACCAGTTTTTGTATTATTTGATCCAGAGAGATCTGCTGATCCCCCAATCAAGCATGGCATCACCGGTGTGAGCACTTCTAGTGTTTTTTGAGAAGCGACTCTAGTAGCAATATTTGGTTTATCATTAACGAGCTCAATTTTATAATTCTGTAGAGCATGCAAGGCATTGCTGTTTAGCTCTACCTTAATATTGTTTTTAAAACTTTGTTTTTGTCCGTTTTCTAAATGGTTTAATCGCTCCCGCCATGCCTTCTCCTCTTTACCTCCTTTTTCACCTAACTTTCTCCAAGCAACAAAAATGGATTCAGGTATCACAAACGGTTCTTCAGACCAATTTAAAGTTGATCTTACTAGTTCGATTTCATCTGCGCCGAGTGGAGCGCCATGGCAAGCTGCTGTTCCACCTTTGTTTGGCGAGCCAAAGCCTATCTGTGTTTTGAACGCTAAAAAAGATGGCTTTGAGGAATCCTTAGCCTGAGAAATTACCGATCTTATAGCGTTAAAATCGTGGCCATCAGCTGATGCTGTGTGCCAGCCATACGCCTTAAATCGTTCTACATGATCGTCAGATACTGTTAAGTCGGTTGATCCATCTATTGATATTCCATTGTCATCAAAGAGAACTATGAGTTTCCCAAGCCTTTGATGCCCTGCCAACGAAGCCGCTTCATGGCTTATACCTTCCATAAGACATCCGTCTCCTACGATACAGTATGTATTATGATCCACAATCTCCGTGCTAAATTTAGCGGACAGCTGCCTTTCAGCCATTGCCATCCCTACAGCATTTGCAAAACCCTGGCCAAGCGGGCCCGTAGTCGTTTCTACTCCATCAACCTCTCCATATTCGGGATGGCCTGCAGTTTTGGATCCAAACTGCCTAAAGTTTTTAATCTCGTCTAAAGAAATATCCGAATAGCCAGTAAGGTATAGCAACGCATATATAAGCATTGAGCCATGGCCTGCAGACAAAACAAATCTGTCTCTATCTACCCATTTTGGGTTTTTGGGGTCGAATTTGAGAAATTCTGAAAAAAGAAGAGTTGCAACGTCTGCCATGCCCATTGGCATGCCTGGGTGCCCAGAGTTTGCAGCTTCAACTGCATCTATAGTCAGTACCCTAATAGCATTTGCCATTTTAGAGTAAGTATTTGCATCTAAGTTTTTATTGATCACTTTTAGCGACGCTCCTCTACTAAGGGTTTTTCAGGATAGTTAATCGACGATAGGGACAAGGTCGTATAATGCATTTTGAATAATGCAATTAGTCCGCATTGTCCATCTTGATAAGTCGAATTCTTTTCGAACACTTGGTTGACGATAAGACTATTTTCTACATAATCCAAGAAAAGCATTTAAACAAGAAGCGTAACCGGGAAAGCTAGAAATGACTGTTGTTGATGAAGCTGTTAATAGTCTCAAGCAAGTTGTTCTAGAACTTGAGCAGAAAATGCAATCGCGAACAGTTCGTAGTGTGGAGCAATTACAACAAACTGATGAGTTGAAAGCTGCTTTGTCTAGACAACATGAATTGGAAGAGGCAATGTTAAGCGTAAAAAATTCCTTAGATAGCATTGTAAGCAAATTGATAAATCTTGCGGAGGATTGATCGTTGGCTCAGGTTGATGTTTCAGTTAATGGACAGTCTTACCGAATAGCTTGTGAGGACGGGCAAGAAGACCGATTAGTTGACCTAGCGGCCATGGTTGATGAAAAGGTTATAGATTTAGTTAATCAAATAGGCCAGGTGGGCAGCAATCGCCTATTGGTGATGGCAGCATTGATTATAGCTGACGAGTTAGTCGATTTGAAAAATGAAGCGGGTTCCTCGCAAGAATTAGAGGATAATACCAATCAGCAAGATACGGTACTCGCTCTGCAAGAAATAACAAAAAGAATAGAAAATATTGCTGACCAGGTCGAACGAGCGTAGATTTGGATTGGACGGTTGCTAGACGATGCGACAGGTTGATATATCTCTGGGGCTATAATCAATCCTTTGGGAGCTACCGCTGTTGAGGTCGTGGCCTCGATATAGTGGCACCCACCTGTATTCACAGGCCACAGAGGATACTCTTTGCCAACGGTCGATTTGGCTTCCGTTCGACCCCATTCGAACAAAAATTATGGTTTTGGTTCAGAACAGATTTTGAAAATACAGAAATTAAAAAAGAGACTGCGCGAGAAGGCAACCTCAATCAGGGACAGAATTAGCAATGAGGCTGCTGCTGAGGCAGCAGATGCACTAGCTGAACGTTTCTTCAGGACTTGGTCTCCTGGACGACCTAAGGTGATTGCCGTCTTTTGGCCAATAAAGAGCGAAATTGATGTCCGACCTCTTATTGCGAAATTATATCGGGCTGGCTTTGATATTGTTCTTCCAGAGGTAGTAGCTCCGAGTAAGATGCTTTTATTCAGAAAATGGACGCCGGAAGCTCAGATGACTAAGGGAAGCTATAAAACGTCTGTTTTGACAGCAAATGCGGCTGTGATGGAACCCGATTGGATTTTGGTACCCTTGTTAGCTTTCGACACAGAAAGATTTCGATTGGGTTACGGGGGGGGTTATTATGACACTACACTAAGTCAGCTAGCGAAAAAGAGAGAGATTTTTACGATTGGAGTTGCTTATGATGTTCAAGAATTTGATGCTGTACCAAAAGAAAACTCTGATTTCCAGTTAGATGCCGTTCTCACAGAAAAAAGAGTAATACAAAAAGAGGAAAAATACTGATGCGTTTAATGTTTCTTGGGGATATCGTTGGCCAGACCGGCCGCGTAGCTGTGATGGAGAAGTTGCCCGAATTAAAAAAGTCTCTTGAGCCTGATTTTGTTGTCGTGAATGGGGAAAACGCGGCTGGCGGATTTGGTATAAATATAGAAATAGCTAATAACCTTTTTGCTTCCGGTGTAGATGTAATTACGACTGGAAACCATGTTTGGGACCAACGAAACATCCTAGAATATCTTGATCGAGAGCCTCGTATACTCCGACCAATTAATTACCCGAAAAACACGCCAGGTAACGGGGCTGGTCTGTTTCAAACAATCGATGGCCGCCGTATCCTAGTTGTAAACGTAATGCTCAGATTATTTATGGACCCATTAGATGATCCTTTTCAGGCAATAGAACTTATAATCGAGGATAGTCCATTGGCAGGCGGCGCAGATTTTATTTTCATAGACATTCATGGTGAAGCTACAAGTGAAAAGATGGCGTTTGGGCATAATTTTGATGGACGTGTAACGGCCATACTCGGGACACATACACATGTTCCCACTGCTGATCAGATGGTTCTTGCTGCGGGTACGGCTTATCAGACTGATGTTGGAATGTGTGGAGATTACGACTCAGTCATTGGGATGAAAAAAGACGCACCATTAAAGAGATTTGTATCTAAACTTCCGGGCCCACGTCTGGAACCAGCGGATGGCGAAGCCACTATTTGTGGTGCTATTGTAACCAGTGACGATAGGACGGGATTGGCAACGAATATCCAGGCTATAAGGGTCGGTGGAGTTCTTAGCCAGTCACTGCCTGATCGGTAATCGTGTTGGGCCTGAGGTTTTATGATTATTGATCGCGCACAAAATGGAAAAATTAAAGTAATTTTATTTAGGCAGAGAGTATTCGAATACCTCACAAAGAGGTGGCCAGAAACCCTGAAACCAATTCGTTAATAGCGTACCCTTGATATTAATAAAAAAATTGCGAAAAGTCAGACTCAAGCTTTATTGAAACCGACTCCCATTCTTTGCATAGGACTTGCGTGCATGGACACCTTTTGGAGAAAATTTGCTGTACTGCAGGTTGACAGTTTGGACCGAAAATAAAGAAACTTAAGCATTGGTTGGGGGCCGATGGCCATGCGGAAGGCATTGGGTATTTACTAGGGGCGGCTTTCATTGAGGCATCTAAAAAAACTTGGCTTAAACCACGGATCTCCGAGTGGTGTTCCGAGTAAGAGATTTGATATAGATACTTGAAACGTTCCTCAAAGTGATTCTGTTATAGAGCATAAGCATTTTGATCTTTAATATATTTTTGAGGCGCGTAAAAAGTCACTTCTAGGCAACGCTGAATCACACAAGCCTAGTTTTGTATCAAACGACCAATCTAAAAAATACAACAAAGCTAGTCCTATCACGAGGTTGGTGTCAAAAACCAGATCCCCATTTCCACCAATGTTTGAGGAAGGCGGTAGTGCATCGCGATCCTAGGATGCCTTATCATAATAACGCCAGATTTGAGCTATAACTTTGGTATTTTTATTCTTCTTAACACAAGATATAGTGTATGAGTCTTATTGAATAACGACTTTTTGTAAACTCATTCGGGCTTGAGAAGATGGCGGGACATTCACAATTTAAAAACATTATGCATCGAAAGGGAGCGCAAGATAAAAAACGTGCCAAAATTTTTACACGTCTGATCCGAGAATTAACTGTGGCAGCGAAAGCTGGCGCTGATCCAGATTCGAACCCGAGGCTACGAACAGCTATAGCTGCGGCAAGAGCGGCAAATATGCCTAAAGATAATATTGATAGGGTGCTTAAGAAAGCCACTGGCGGTGGAGAAGAAACGAATTATGAAGAAATTCGGTATGAGGGTTATGGCCCTGGTGGGGTAGCGATTATTGTTGATGCTCTCACAGACAATCGAAATCGCACAGCTTCGGAAGTTCGAGCAGCATTTAGTAAATATGGCGGAAATTTAGGCGAGACCAACAGCGTTGGTTTTATGTTTGATAGAATAGGGTTGATATCATATCCAAAAGATTTGGGTTCTAGTGAGGCGGCTTTCGAGGCTGCAGTTCAATCAGGGGCCTCAGATGTTGAAGCAACCCAGTCAGGCTATGAGTTTATCTGCAACACGGAGGAATTCAATAACGTGCGGGAATATCTGGAAGACGAATTTGGTCCACCGGAATCAGCTGGTTTGTCCTGGAAGCCGCAAAGCACTGTCGAGTTATCTGCAGACCAGGCCAGCACTCTTTTAAAATTATTAGATGTGTTGGATGACAATGATGACGTTCAGTCGACTGCTGCAAACTTTGAGATTAGTGATGAAGTTTTGGAAAAGCTCACGAATTAAGGCATGTTGGGTAAAGTGACAAAAGGAAATTATATCAGAATACTTGGCCTTGACCCAGGATTGCGTCGCGCCGGTTGGGGAATAGTGGATTATGATGGCAGTAATATTCGTCACGTCGCCCACGGCACTATAACGCCTTCGCATAAACTGGATCTTGTAGAGCGGCTTGTTGTTTTACACCAGGACCTTCTAAAGATAGTTGAAGACTTCAAACCTGTTACAGCGGCTGCAGAAGAGACATTCGTAAATCAAAATGGTGCTTCTACTCTGAAGCTTGGTCTTGCCAGAGGAGCGTTATTGCTCGCTCCGGCATTATCCAATATCGCGATAACCGAATATGCTCCTAATCGAATTAAAAAGTCATTGGTTGGAGTGGGGCACGCCAGTAAAGATCAAATAAAGATTATGGTTGGCAAATTTTTACCAAGGATAAATGTAACGTCCGCTGACTCTGCTGACGCACTAGCCGTTGCCATTTGCCATGCGCACTATCAAGGAGTGGATCTAAGGCTTCGGGGCGCCAATGACAAAAACCTACGAAGAAAGTCGACAAAAACAATTTCTAATGGAATGAATGAACTGATAAATCGAGCCTTAATCAAGGAAGCCCTAAGATGATAGGCAAGTTAACTGGTCGCCTTGATACCGTTAGTGATAATGGCGCTATTATCGACGTTGCTGGTGTTGGATATTCCGTGTTTGCGTCAAGTCAAACACTGAACCAGCTTGGTAGCGTTGGAGAGATTGTGACAGTTTTGGTCGAGACGCATGTTCGAGAAGACCATATTCATTTATATGCATTCTATTCGGACGATGAAAAGCGCTGGTTTCAAACGTTGCAAACGGTACAAGGTGTTGGTTCGAAAGCTGCTCTTGCAATACTAAGCGTGCTAAATTCAGACGATATTATGAATTCCCTTTTGAATGAAGATAGAACAATGTTTGTTAGAGCCGACGGGGTTGGCCAAAAACTTGCTTCAAGGATTGTCTCCGAACTAAAGGACAAAGTAGATGGGGTCTTTGTAAGCGACCCTAGCAATACTGAAATAACTAAAAATCAAGATAATGCACTATTAGCAGATGCAATCTCAGCAATGGTGAATTTAGGGTTTAGCCGTTTTGAAGCGCAAAAAGCAGTATCTCAAGCTAGTAGCGAACCAACTAACACTGAAACATTAGACAAACTTGTAGCCGCCACGCTTAAGGAGCTAGCTTCGTGAGTGAAGAGAATACAAGAAAAAAAAATGAAAACAAGCGTATCGTGAACCCGGAAGTCGCTGAAGACGATTATCAAACTAGCTCCTTGCGACCTCAGAATTTGGAAGAATTTATAGGCCAGAAGCAAATCAGAGGCAATTTACGCGTTTTTATAGACGCTGCGAAAGGTCGCCAAGAAGCGATGGATCACGTCTTGTTGCATGGGCCACCAGGTTTGGGAAAGACAACATTAGCGCAAATTGTGGCTCGCGAATTAGGGGTTAACTTTAGAATGACGTCGGGTCCCACTATTACAAAGGCCGGCGATTTGTCGGCTCTATTGACTAACTTATCACCTAAAGATGTTTTGTTTATTGACGAAATCCATCGTTTGAACCCAAGTATAGAAGAAGTACTTTATCCCGCAATGGAGGATTTTCAGTTAGACTTGATGATAGGAGAGGGGCCGGCAGCTCGATCATTAAGGATAGATCTACCGCCATTCACTTTAATTGCCGCTACAACTCGTTCCGGCTTGATAACGACCCCGCTGAGAGATCGTTTTGGAATTCCCATGCGATTGCAATTCTATGCCGAAGATGAGTTAGAGGAAATAATCAAGCGAGCTGCCGACAAATTATCGTTCAACATAACAACCGACGGTGCAACCGAAATAGCAAGGCGATCAAGAGGTACTCCGAGGGTCGCAGGGCGTTTATTACGTCGCGTCCGAGATTTTGAAGGAGTTCTTTTTAGTGAGGTGATTGATGCAAAAGCTGCAGATGCAGCATTGGGGCGCCTAGAAGTTGACAACCTGGGTTTGGATGCCATGGACAAACGTTATTTGAATTGTATCGCCAGAAACTATTCTGGAGGTCCTGTCGGGGTTGATACACTGGCTGCGGCTCTCTCTGAACAAAGAGATGTTATAGAGGAAGTTATTGAACCATATCTCTTGCAACAAGGATTTATCGATAGAACCCCAAGAGGTAGAGTGCTTTCCTTAAATGCGTATGACTACCTCGGACTAAAGCCGAAGAAAAAGCAAGCTCAGCTTGAGATGCTGTCAAATGATGAGCGGGATATTTATCAGTCTATTAGGTCTGACGCTTATGAAGAATAAAATAAATTTAGCAGATATACCCCAGTCTAGTGGAATGCACAGTTTCAGAGCGAGGATTTATTATGACGCTACTGACGCAGGTGGCATTGTTTATCACACAGAATACCTAACCATTGCAGAACATGCTAGGACGGAAGCGTTACGGGCTCTTGGATTTTATCAAAGTCGGTTAACTAGAGATCAAAATATTTTGTTAACGGTTCGTCGGTGCAACGTTCAATACATCACCCCTGCCTTCTTGGACGACTTGGTTGAAGTACGAACTGGTTTTAATAAGCTTACGGGCGCGCGGATTTTTCTTGAGCAAACGATCCATAGAATTGACGAAAAAAAAACAACGGATGATTTGCTCGTTTCCATAGAAACGGAAATTGCATGCGTCAGCGCAATGGGGAATGCAAAGCGTTTGCCAGAAGAATTAAAAGAAGCTATCTCGGGCAAATTAGTCATAAACGAATTTTAGAAATGGTGGTCTAAATGGAGCAAGCTATTGTAGATAGTGTTCAGTTAGGAGGGTCGGTTGACAAAGACCTCTCCATAATGGGCTTATTTTTAGCTGCTGATCCAGTAGTGAAAGCAGTGATGCTGGGTCTCATGATCGTCTCCATTTTCAGCTGGACGGTCATTTTTGATAAAATTCTCAAATTACGGGGATTGAGGGCCCACGTTAGAGCTTTTGAAGATAGTTTCTGGTCTGGTGGATCTATTGAAGAGCTTTACGACAGAATAGGAAACAACCCGCACGATCCAATGTCTTTAGTTTTTTCAGAAGCAATGAGAGAATGGAGGAATTCTAAGGATCTTGCGCGAAAGAGTGAGGAGGCGAGAGGTAGCCTTCGAGTGCGCATTCAGCAAATAATGAATCTAACCATAGATCGTGAAATGGAACGTCTTGAGAAAAATATGTCATTCCTAGCATCTGTTGGGTCTACCGCACCCTTCGTTGGTCTGTTTGGAACAGTTTGGGGTATAATGGACGCCTTCCAAGCCATTGCAGCGACTAAAACGACAGCATTATCCGTGGTCGCTCCTGGTATTGCAGAAGCGCTATTCGCAACAGCGTTAGGGCTAATCGCCGCTATCCCTGCTGTAGTGGCATACAACAAAATTAGTCATGACCTGGACCGTTTTGCGCAAAACCTGGAGGGATTTGCGGCAGAATTCATTTCTATACTCTCAAGAAACTTAGACAAGGGAGCGTAATATTGGGAGTGCAAACCAATCACCGCACTGCCGAGCGGAAAAAAAGATCTCGGCCAATTAGCGAAATTAATGTTACGCCTTTCGTAGACGTAATGTTGGTGCTTCTAGTTGTTTTCATGGTTACGGCTCCCCTTCTTGTGCTAGGGATCCCCGTTCAACTACCGAAAGTAAGTAAAGAGTATATAATTGCAGACGATGACACACCTTTAAATGTCGAAGTTGATGAGGAAAAACGTATCTATATAAACAAAAAAGAGATATCGCTTTCTTCATTAGCACCACAATTAGCTCAAATGAAGTCGGCAAACCCAAAAATCAAAGTGCATCTCAGAGGGGACGCGCGACTGAACTACGGAGCAATAGCAGTGGTAGCCGGTGAGATAAGGAATGCCGGTATTCAAGTAATTGCTCTAAGAACAGGCCTAGCAAACCTGAAGAGTGAAATTGAAGCGTTTCCAAAAGAAAACGTTCAATAACCCCAGAGAATTTGGATGAAACTTGGGTTTATATCATCTGGTGCATTACACCTATTAGTAGTTTTAATAGTTTGGCTTGGTTTGCCGCATATAAAGCGCGACCCACCAAAACTAGATGAGTTGATTTTTGTAAAATTAGCTGATGTAGCAAAAGTTAATAACCTACCACCCGATATTGACACTCAGCCAAAGAAAAAGAGCAAGACTAAATCGCCGAATACAAAACAATCTGCGAAACAGAAAAGGGCTTCACCCCCAGAAAACAAAAAACCTCAATCAGCTAGAGATAAAACTGTTCCTGTGCCTGAGGCAAAGCCGCGTGCTCGACCTAAGCCCGTAAAATTGAAAGCTACCAAACCTAAAACGAAGCCAAAACCTCGTCCAATAGTTAAAACAGGTAAGAAACCAAAACCGACGAAGCGCCCTATAAAAAAGCAGTTCACTAGTCTTTTGAAAAACCTGAAAAAAGAAAAATTAGATCAAAGGAACCGTATTGAAAAGAATACGATAGGGGATAGATTGAGGAAATTATCTAAAAACCCCAGTAACAGCGACTTTCGGAAAGATCAAAAAGTGACGATAAGTGAAATAAATGTGCTTCGTCAGCAAATTGCTGGGTGTTGGAATATTGCTGCGGGCGCTCGTCAAGCTGAATCACTGAGCGTTGAAATTGAGATGAGAATGAACCCAGATGCAACCGTTCGAACGGCTCGAGTTGTGGATGGAGTCAGAATGAATTCAGACCCGTTTTTCCGAGCGGCGGCTGAAAGTGCTTTACGTGCTCTGAGCCACCCAGATTGCATTCCTTTAAAGCTGCCAGTTGGAAAATATGAGATTTGGAAATCATTTACTTTCAACTTTGACCCAAAAAATATGTTACAGTGATTCGTGCAGGCTATTTTTTATGGAGACTAACTTGTTACGTTTAAAGTATCTAAAGATGCAGACACTTTGTATTTATTTTGCTGCTTTTTACTTGATATGCCAGGGCAGCCAGGCAGAGTTAAGGATAGACGTAACACAGGGGCGTGCTGATCCCATGCCAATCGCGGTTACCATTTTCAAATCAGAGGGGATTAAAAATAAAAATATTGGGAAGAAAATCTCGACTGTTATTTCAGCGAATCTCGAGCGTTCAGGTTTATTTGCACCGATAGACCCAAAAGCTTTTCTAGAAACATCAATAGAAATGGATTTACGTCCTCAATTCGGTAATTGGCGTGTTCTCAATGCTCAAGCAATGGTCCACGGGGCCGTAAACATCGACGCCGACGGTCGATTAAACGTTCAATTTCGTCTTTGGGATGTTTTTGCTGAGCAACAAATGGTGGGAAATGCATATTTTACCACTCCAAAGAATTGGCGGCGTGTAGCACATATTATTTCTGATTTAATTTATAAGAGAATTACCGGAGAGGATGGCTATTTTGACACAAGAATAGTCTATATTTCAGAGAGCGGTGACTCAGACAAGCGAGTCAAAAGATTGGCAATTATGGACCAAGACGGGGCTAATCATCGTTTTCTAACTGATGGAACAGACCTCGTGTTGACACCCCGGTTTTCGCCAACCATGCAGGAAATTACCTACTTAGCCTACTATAATAAAAAACCGAGAGTTTATATCTTCAATATTGATACTGGCCAGCAGGAAGTCCTGGGCGACTTTCCCGGTATGACCTTTGCTCCTAGGTTTTCGCCAGATGGGTCAAAAGTTATTATGAGTCTTGCAAAAAACGGTGTTACCGATATTTACACAATGGATTTGGCGACGAGAAGAGTTCAACAACTAACCCAAAGTCCTTCTATTGATACATCTCCAACATATTCTCCCGATGGTTCGCGGATAGTCTTTAATTCTGATAGAGGTGGTACCCAACAGCTATATGTTATGAACTCAAACGGTCGTGGGATTAAAAGAATAAGTTTTGGAAAGGGTCGTTATGCAACGCCTGTTTGGTCGCCGCGCGGCGACTTAATAGCGTTTACTAAGATGTTTAAAGGTAAGTTTTTTATTGGAGTGATGCAGCCTAATGGGAAGAATGAGCGGATTTTAGCTGATGGTTATCTTGTAGAGTCACCAACTTGGGCGCCAAATGGGCGTGTTTTGATATTTTTTAGGCAAATAGAACCGACTGCAAATAGTGTTACCAGGTCTGTGAAATTATTTTCAATTGATCTAACAGGGTACAATGAGCGTGAGATTGTTACACCGTTGGACGCCTCTGACCCTGCATGGTCGCCACTCAATCCTTAAAAATGAGCGAGAATCGAATTTTATTTGTAATTTAGTTTATTTTGTTTGGTTAATTCATTGGCACTCTGTTACAAAGTACTAGTTATCTATATTTTTACGTTCGGATCTAGATTGGTTTGGACGGTAGACCTAACTATGTTTTTTAAGAGGTAGATTATGCGACTAAAGATTTTAGCACTTTTAGCCTCCGTAGTCTTGATATCTGCTTGCGCTCAAGATCAGGACATATCCAGCGGGTCAAGTGGAACTGGTACGGTGTCAAGTACCACTGGTTCATCCTCTGGCAGCGGGACCTCGGCTGGGGTAGGTTCATCGGCTCTAAAACCGGGTTCAAAGGAAGAATTTATAGCCGAAGTTGGGGATAGAGTATTCTTTGGATATGATAAATCAGATCTAACCCCATCCGCCCAATCAACACTCGATGGCCAAGCAGTATGGCTTCAAAAATATCCGAGTGTGCGTGTAACAGTGGAAGGTCACTGTGATGAAAGAGGAACGCGTGAGTATAACTTGGCTTTAGGAGAGCGAAGAGCAAGTTCCGTTAAAGACTACCTGGTCGCGCGAGGGATTGATGGTGGACGGATTAGCACAATAAGTTACGGTAAAGAGCGTCCAACCGCGCTCGGAAATAATAAAGGTGCATGGATGCAGAACCGCAGAGGTGTAACGGTTGTAGACTAGTTTACTTCTAAGTAAATTGTACTAAGGGCGCCATCTAAACTAAATCGAATGGCGCCTTAATTTCTACACATTTTAGAATTATAATGGTATCGATTAGAGATTGTACAAACTAGTAGTTGGCATCAGATTATGCGGAACAAACTATCGCAGACACTAGCGTTATTCTGGCTCTTTACTTTCTTTATTCAGACCGTTACACAAAATGCGGAAGCTCAATCTAGTTTTAACTCAGATATTGACAATAGGCTAAAGCGTCTTGAACTAGAAATAAAAGATCTTCACATCCATCTTTTTTCAGAACAGCGATTAGACAGTGTTCCAAAAAAAATTACAAGAGATGGCAAAGAAGCTAGGAGTAATATAGGAGAACAAGTCTTTCCAAAAACAGATTCCATGGCGATTACGATAGTTAAACTTCAAAACCTTGAAGCACTAGTTAGGTCACTTCAAGGTGTTGCTGAAGAGCTGAACAATCGGCTCGATAACTTAATCTCGGACCTGGATGCGCGTTTAGCATCGTTGGAAGCAAAAAATTCATTAAATGAAAATTCAGAACAAACCACGGGCACGTATGCCGATAAAAAATCGAATGGAAGTGAGATTGTCGCATCTAATCAAGTTTCTAAGCCCGGTGTTCTAGGGTATATAGGTCGCGATGATCTTGCTAAAAAACAAATTCAATCTTTTAGTAATCCAGTAGACGCAAGTAAGACGGCTAAACAAAACCGGAAGTCGTTATCAAGTATAAACGTGGGTTCCACTAAAAAGCGGAATCGATTGTTACCAGAAGGTGATGCCAAAACGCGATATAAATCCGCTTTTGGATACTTGCGTAAAAGAGAGTTTCAAAAAGCAGAGCTTGCACTGAAAGAATTTCTGACAACGCATCCCGACGACCCTCTAGTACCCAATGCTATGTATTGGTTAGGAGAGACATATTACACAAGAGGAAAATACGAAGATGCTGCCGAAATCTTTATTTCTGGGTACGAGCAGCACTCTAAAAGTTCTAAAACTCCGGATAATCTTTTAAAATTGGGGCTGTCACTTCTAAAATTAGAACGTCGAGCGGATGCCTGCATTGCTTTTGCGCAGCTATTATCAGAATTTCCAAATAGTTCGAAAAGCTTGACCCGCCGGGCGATAAATGAGCGTAAGCGCCATGGCTGTCCGGCATAAGAGCCTTGATCTTAGATAATACAAATAACCTCACCACTCAGCCGATAGATGATCATGAATTTCTGAATTTGATGCAGATGTCGAATGTAAATGGAAAATATCAGCACGTTGCCATAGGCGTTTCGGGAGGTGTAGACAGTTTAGCTCTTTGTCTGCTAGCGCACACTTGGGGGGAAGAAAATGGAGTCAAAATAACGGCATTAACTGTTGACCATGGTCTTAGGAAGGAGTCAGCAAGAGAGGCTGCGCAAGTGAAGAGTTGGCTGACGAGACGGGGAATTCCGCATGTGACACTTCTGTTAGATCACCCTTTTCCGCGCCATGGAATACAGGCCTTTGCACGTAAATGGCGGTTTCAACTTCTTGGAGATTGGTGCAGAATTAACCTGGTAGATGTAGTGATGCTAGCTCATACGATTGAGGACCAAATGGAAACTATTTGTATGCGCATTTTAGCGGATAGTGGACCTGAAGGCTTAAGCGGAATGCGCCATAACACCGTTGTTGGAGGCTTACGCATACTCCGTCCTTTATTAAGAATTTCTAAAGGTCGCCTTATAGCAACCTGTAAAGCCCTGAATCAGGATTGGATCGTCGATCCCAGTAATCAAGACATGAAATATTGCCGAGTAAAAATTAGGCAACTGATGCCGGATATCGAGAGAGCGGGGCTCGAAAGGAATAAAGGGGTCCGGCTTGCATCCGCAATGGAAAAACTGAGGAACGCCTTTGACAACTTTTCGGCCAGTTTTATTAAAAACAATGGTGGAATACTTAAAACGGGCATAGCTTGGATCAATGTGTCGGGTTTCGAGAAAATGCCAAACAAATTCAAGGAACTTTTGCTACTTCGATTGTTGGTTACTATCGGCGGAGCGACATGGCCATCAAGTAAAAAAAAGATTACTCGTTTGATCGAAAGGTTGAAACAAGAAAAGGTTACCAGGATCACACTTGGTGGATGCGTGATTGAAAAGACAACTTTGGGTAAAATTTGGATTTATCGAGAGATAAAAAGAAGATGTCTGTCAGTTGTTATAATGCCTGGCGAAAAACGCAGATGGGATAACAGGTTCGAAGTATTCCAAAATTTTGATAAAAAGCTGATCTTAGAACCTTTAGGGGAGAAAGGTTGGAGAAAGATCAAAAGAAAAGAAATATCAGGTTTTTCAGATATTTTCGATTTTTCGATGCCTTTTCATGCAAGAATAACGATTCCAGTAGCTAGAAGCCTTGACGACAGCCTTATCATACCCCACTTTGATGTTCAGGATCAAACCAATTGCGAAAAGCCGTTGAATGTTATTTCCTGTGACTTCAGGCCTGACGCGTCTTGGACTTGTGATCTTCAAGGCCCAAGGGTTTAGGGCTTTACTCGACTTAATAAAGCCTTTTTTTGGGATTTTCACATATACGCAATGTTAATAAGTTTATACGAGGACTTTTAAGTGGATAAATTCGGCCGAAATATAGCTTTGTGGATAGTAATTGGGGTCTTGTTAGTGGCTCTTTTTAATCTGTTTCAGAATAATACTTCTCGAAGTAGCTACTCCAGTCTGGCGTTCTCAGATTTTTTGGGGGAAGTAGAACAAGGTAGGGTTAGCGACGTCACTATACAGGGAAACAATATAAACGGCCACTTTAATGACGGGCGTGCGTTCTCAACTTACGCACCAAACGACCCTGGTATAGTCGACAGGTTGCGAAGCGGCGGTGTCAGGATATCTGCAGCTCCTAAAGAAGAAGGTATGTCAGGACTACTAGGAATTCTTATTTCCTGGTTTCCTATGCTCCTTTTCATTGGAGTTTGGATATTTTTTATGCGCCAAATGCAAGGTGGCGGTGGAAAAGCGATGGGCTTTGGAAAAAGTAAAGCGAAACTACTTTCGGAGAAGTTGGGGCGCGTTACATTCGACGATGTGGCAGGCATCGATGAGGCAAAGACGGAATTGGAAGAGATTGTTGAATTCTTGAAGGATCCACAAAAATTTCAAAGACTGGGAGGAAAAATTCCAAAGGGTTGCCTGTTGGTTGGTCCACCAGGTACTGGAAAGACACTTTTGGCGAGAGCAATAGCGGGTGAAGCTAACGTTCCTTTTTTTACAATATCCGGATCTGATTTTGTTGAAATGTTCGTCGGGGTCGGTGCTAGCCGAGTAAGAGATATGTTTGAGCAGGGAAAGAAAAACGCCCCCTGCATTGTTTTTATCGATGAAATAGACGCTGTTGGAAGACATCGAGGCGCCGGCTTGGGTGGAGGAAATGACGAGCGAGAGCAGACCCTGAACCAGTTGCTTGTTGAAATGGACGGTTTTGAAGCCAACGAAGGCGTGATATTAATAGCCGCAACAAATCGTCCTGACGTGTTGGACCCGGCACTATTACGTCCAGGTCGGTTTGATAGACAAGTGGTTGTCCCAAATCCGGACATCTTAGGTCGCGAACGCATCCTTAAGGTTCATATGCGCAAAGTTCCCCTAGCACCGGATGTAGAGGCCCGTACCATAGCAAGAGGTACCCCTGGTTTTTCTGGAGCTGATCTAGCCAATTTAGTAAATGAGGCAGCCCTTCTTGCAGCTAGAAAAGGTAAACGAGTTGTCTTCATGAATGAATTCGAAGAAGCTAAAGATAAGGTGATGATGGGGTCTGAGAGGCGCTCCATGGTAATGACGGATGAAGAAAAGAAACTAACTGCTTACCACGAGGCTGGACACGCTGTTGTTGCTCTCCACTGTCCAGACTCCGACCCTATCCATAAAGCAACAATCATACCGCGAGGAAGAGCTCTTGGTATGGTCATGAGATTACCCGAGGGTGATCGAATATCCCTTTCTAAGGCGAAAATTTATGCTGATCTCCGAGTAGCGTGTGGTGGTCGAATAGCGGAGGATATGATTTTCGGAGAAGAAAAAATTACTACTGGAGCATCATCTGATATTAAAATGGTGTCCGACATGGCGCGCCGAATGGTTACTGAATGGGGCATGAGCGAAAAACTCGGATTTTTGGCTTATGGGGCTGACCAACAAGAAGTTTTTCTAGGACACTCAGTCACGCAGACAAAAAATCTCTCTGATGCGACAGCTAAGTCCATTGACGAGGAAACCCGCCGGATAATTGACGACGCATATCGTGACGCAACAAAGATCCTCAGCGATAATAAAAACGAACTAGAGACGCTGGCTCGCGGTCTCTTGGAATATGAAACCCTTTCTGGCGATGAAATACAAAGCATTATCAATGGAGATAGTCTATCGAGGAATAAACCTGCAGACGAGAATGCACGCGCAGAAAAGGGAAGATCATCCGTCCCAGCTGGTGGGCAAGATATAGGTGGCAGCGATCTTGAACCTGACCCCCAACTAGGTGATTAAAGCTATACAATGATGGATATAATAAAAAAGGCCGCGCCTGAGCGCGGCCTTTTTGTTCCCGGAAGCAGTTTGTTTGCCCGTCCCGTCTCGTTACAAAGGGATAAATTCGTTATCAACGATGGTGCTCAATCCATAAAGCTGAGAGGGGGGCCCTATCACTTTGATAAATTGGAACTCTTAATAAGAACAGAAGAGAAGATTACTGCTTTTACTACTGAGACGGATAAAGCGAGAGAGTGGGCCTTAGCCGATGGTTGTATAGAAGACTTAGATGATATTATTTTTAAGTTAACCAGTAAAGCTGCCGAAAAGATCTTTGGAAATTTATCTCCGCCACTTCTGATGGGTGTGGTGAACACTACCCCCGATAGTTTCTACGATGGAGGTAAGTATCTGGATGTAAAGTCGGCAATTTCTAAGGCCCACGGTCTTATAGCAGCTGGAGCGGACATCATAGATATTGGCGGTGAGTCAAGTAAACCTGGCGCTGTACCAGTTGGGGCTAAGGAAGAGATAGAGCGAGTAATACCAGTTATAAAGGAAGTTGTGGGATTTGGAGTTCCAATTAGCATAGATACTAAAAAGCCGTCTGTGATGGAGGCAGCGATCACCGCTGGTGCATCCATCGTTAACGATATCACCGCTTTGTCTGGGGATCCAAGGAGTATCGATTTATTGAAGGAACTTGACGTTCCGGTTATTCTTATGCACATGCAAGGCTCGCCCGTTGATATGCAAAATAAGCCTTATTATGAATTTGCACCTCTCGATATTTTTGAATATTTACGCCATAGAATAAGGACTTGTTTAGAAGCAGGCCTTTCAAAGAGCAATCTGATTGTTGATCCAGGGATAGGCTTTGGAAAAAACCTTGATCACAACACAGCTATACTTCATCGACTTAGTCTTTTCCACGGTTTAGGGGTTCCAATTGCACTTGGAGTTTCAAGAAAATCATTTATTGCTGTGTTAAGTGAAGGTGAGATTTCCGAACAAAGATTGCCGGGTTCACTAGCAATGGCAATTTGGGCTTACAACCAGGCGGTGCAAATAGTGAGAGTTCACGATGTTGCAGAAACAAAACAAGCGCTAAAAATATATAAAGCTATAGTTGATGATGGCTACTAGCTGCTATATTTTTTTTGATAGTTCAAGTTAAATCAGTATTTATATTAGATTATCGTAATGAAGTATTAAATAATGGTGCGAAAGCTTTTTGGAACAGATGGGGTTCGAGGGACTGTAAACCAAGACCCCATAACGGCTGAGACAGCCTTGCGTTTAGCTATGGCCGCGGGAACTTATTTTTCTCCAGTGTCTGGCAAACAAAGACCGTTAGCAGTGATTGGAAAAGATACGCGCTTATCTGGTTATATGCTTGAATCTGCTATGGTAGCTGGATTCACAACCGTTGGAATGGACGTGATCTTGGTTGGTCCTATGGTGACACCAGGAGTCGCTATGCTCACTAGATCATTACGGGCCGACTTAGGTGTAATGTTATCCGCCTCTCATAACCCTTATCAAGATAATGGTCTAAAGTTTTTCGGTCCCGATGGGTTTAAATTGTCTGATGAAATCGAATTAAGTCTTGAGCATATTATAAGAGATATTGATGACTCCGTTAAGGTGTCTCCTAAGCATCTTGGACGTGCTATGCGGTTAGACGATGCTGCCGGCCGTTATATAGAGATGGCAAAAGGTACTTTTCCAAAGGGCTTGCGGTTAGATGGCCTAAAACTTGTCGTGGACTGTGCAAATGGTGCGGCTTATAAATTAGCTCCAAAAGTGTTTTTTGAATTGGGAGCGGACATAATTTCTCTTGGTGTTGAACCAGATGGATTTAACATAAACCGTGATTGTGGCGCTATGGCCCCACAATCCCTCCAAGAAGCCGTGAAGTCCAACAATGCTCACGCAGGTATAGCGCTTGACGGTGACGCGGACAGGATAGTCCTAGTGGATGAAAAGGGAAAGGTTGTAGATGGAGACCAAATTCTCGGTGCTCTTGCTAATGCTTGGCTCAAAACTGATGAATTAAACGGTGGTGGTATTGTCACTACGGTTATGTCTAATTTAGGGCTGGAGATATATCTTAATTCTAAAGGATTAAAATTGTGTAGAACTCATGTTGGGGATAGATATGTTTTAGAATATATGCGGCAACATGGTTTCAACTTAGGTGGGGAGCAATCTGGTCACATTATTTTGAGTGATTATGCCTCCACAGGCGACGGTATAATTGCGGCCCTACAAATTCTCTCCATTGCACTTACAGAAGGAAAACCGATAAGTGACGTAACTTGTTTGTTTGAGCCAGTTCCACAGCTATTAAGAAATATAAAAGTTAAAGATGCTAGCAATTTTGATGATACGATCTTGAGAAGTATTTCAGAAACAGCAGAAAAGCAGATTGGTAAAATGGGGCGGGTGTTGATTAGAAAGTCGGGAACAGAAGAGGTGATAAGAGTCATGGTTGAAAGTGAAGACGAAGTATTGATGCTTAAACTCGTCGATAACATCAACTCAAAACTGCTCGAGTGCGAGGCAAAATAGAGGGTTGTTTAATGCCGAGAGATAATAGAACCCACCCTATGAATGGCCGCGTTTTGATATGTGCTGGTTCTGATTCAGGTGGTGGTGCCGGGATACAAGCAGATATTAAAACCGTCACCGCACTTGGATGTTTTGCCGCTACAGCTATCACAGCTTTAACTTCCCAAAATACTAAGGGTGTTTTTAATGTGCTCGACATACCTACTTCATTTTTACGTCAGCAAATGACTGTTGTGTTGGAGGATATTGGGGCTGACGTAATAAAAACAGGTATGCTCCACAACGCGGAAGTCATAAGAACAATCTCCAATACTCTTGAGAGCCTTGGGGATAGCTCCAGCCTTGTGATAGACCCGGTGATGGTTGCTAAGGGTGGACATAGTCTGCTCCAAACCAGCGCAATAGATGCATTAAAGAACGAATTAATCCACAAGGCGCATGTCCTAACCCCGAATATTCCTGAAGCAGAAGTTTTGGCTGGAATAGAAATAACGTCGGTTGATGACATGAGACGAGCGGGTGAGTGCCTATTGGACATGGGGCCAAAATCGGTCTTGATCAAGGGCGGACACTTAAAAGATGATACGTTGACAGATATTTTGCTTACTCAATCTGAGGAAAAGTTGTACAGCAGTCCGCGACTCAAAACTGTACACACCCATGGAACAGGATGCACTCTCGCGTCAGCAATCGCTGCGGGAATTGCTCAGGGACTTGAGGTTCAAATCGCTACAGAGCGCGCCAGAAAATATGTGTTCGAGGCAATACGCACAGCGCCAGGTTTGGGAGCTGGTCATGGACCGCTTAATCACGCTCATACTATTGGCAAGATGGCGAAATGAGGCATAGGAATATGGAAGATTTTGCTGTTACTCAAGATCAAATGGAGAATGTTGCGCGTACAATTTATAATTTCATGCCACCAACACCACAATACAATTGGCCGCTTTTATCGCAAAGAGTCGGAACAGAAGTATGGGTGAAACACGAAAATCATACTCCTACTGGTGCTTTCAAAATAAGAGGAGGCTTGGTTTATGTTGACTATTTGAGCGGTCAAAGAAATAGGTCATTTGAGTTCATAGCTGCTACTAGGGGTAATCACGGGCAAAGTGTTGCCACAGCGGCGTCTCACAAAGGGTTTTCTTCCAAGATTGTTGTTCCTGAGGGAAACTCTAAGGAAAAAAACCGTTCTATGGTTGCACAGGGGGCGGAGGTTTTAACTTATGGCAAGGACTTCCAAGAGGCGCTCGAATATGCAACCGAACTATCAAAATTGGATAATATTCATATGTTTCCAAGTTTCCATCCTCTTTTAGTTAGGGGCGTGGCGACCTATGCGTGGGAGGTTTTTAAAGAGATTTCAGATTTGGATGCTATTTATGTTCCAATAGGTCTCGGCTCGGGCGTTTGTGGGGTGATAGCGGCTCGAGATTTACTGGGTTTGACGACAGAAATTATTGGGGTTGTTGCTGAAAATGCTCCAGCATATTCTTTGTCTCTAAAAAGCGGACGACTAATCTCAACAAATTCTGCAGATACAATCGCCGACGGTTTAGCATGCAGAGTTCCAAACGACGCTGCCTTAGATATCATCAAAAAGGGTGTAAGCCGAATTGTTGAAGTAACCGAAAGTCAGATACGTTTTGCCATAAGGTGCTTTTTTACTGATACGCACAATGTAGCGGAAGGAGCGGGAGCTGCTACATTAGCGGCAGTTTTAAAAGAAAAGCAAAAAGTGGAATCAAAACGGGTCGCAGTTATTTTAACAGGAGGCAATATTGATAATTCAGTTTACCAGGATGTGTTGAACGAAAAGTGTGAAGGGAAAAGTTACCTATGACGTCGACAGAAATCTTCCGGTCTGATCCCTATTTGAGCTCTAATGACGCAACAGTGGTGGCCGTGCTAGAAGAGGGTTTAATTCTAGATAAGACCGTATTCTATCCGGAGGGCGGAGGTCAGCCGGGTGATATAGGTAGGATCGCTAACAATACTTTTGAAGCGGACGTAACGAATACAATAAAGTCGACGGACGGTATTTTACATCTTATCGACAATAAGCTTGGATCAATATCGGCGGGCGATGATGTAAAAATCGATATTGACTGGGAGCGACGATACTCACTTATGCGAATGCACACGGCTCTTCATATTTTGTGTTCAATTGTAGATGGTGCTGTAACAGGTGGATCCGTAGGGGTTCAAAAAAGTAGGCTTGATTTTGACATTCCCGGAGAAAGGCCAGATAAAGAACGTTTGACACAACAATTAATGGAAATTGTCGATAGGAATTACCCAGTTGTGTCGTCTTGGATAAGTGATCAGGAACTTCAAGAAAACCCAGACTTGACAAGAACTATGTCCGTAAAACCGCCTACTGGGACAGGGCAAGTGAGAATGATAAGGATAGGTGATGCTATTGATTTTCAACCATGCGGCGGTACACACGTAAAGAGCACTGGGGAAATTGGAAAAATAAAAGTAAGTAAAATAGAGAATAAAGGAAAACAAAACAGGCGTATAAATTTGACGTGGGATAATTGATGTTGAGCAGTTGCGTTATATTTAACGAACTAGTTTAAAGTAACGAATTGATAACTGTTCCAGCGTACTATAATATATAATATATCGATGGTTGGCTTCAGTTGAAAGTTGATGCGAAGGAGACGCATGATGGGAGAATATCTAGACGATCTTTGGAATGATCTAGAGCAAACATGGGAATTAGCGATGAAAGTTAATGACCTTCAGGAAAATGAGCGTAGCGATCCAACCAAGGCTTGGACGGACCATTTCAAGACCTCTGATCTAGTTGATGCCGCTAGAACCGAGTCAGAAATGAGTGGCGAAACGCCAATATCTAAGGTTTATTGTAAAAATATTTACGGTATTCAGTATAATCCCGAGACGAAATACTGGGTTCCATTTAGACACGGAGAAGTTGACTTAGTTAAATTCACTGAAGACTAAAACGGAAATCGAAAATTTATATACTAATAGGTAGTAAATTCTTTCGCGGGCGGAGGTTCGCACATAACAGATCATCGTAAAAAGGCAAATAAGAGATTTTTACCCTACGGTCGACAAACAATTGATGAATCAGACATATCGGCTGTTGTAGATGTTCTTAGAGGGGACTGGCTAACAACAGGGCCTAGCATTAATTCTTTTGAGAATGCGTTCTCCGGTGTTGTTGGATCGCGGCATGCAGTGGCCTGTTCAAGCGGCACGGCGGCTCTCCACTTAATGTTACTGGGGTTAGGGGTAGGTCCAGGTGATTGGGTTATAGTTCCATCCCTTACTTTTCTGGCCACTGCCAATGCTGTTCGTTACACTGGAGCAGAAGTTTACTTTGCAGATGTCAACCCAGAAACGGGTTTGCTAGACGCAGAGCACCTTAGTTACGCCCTAGCCAAATCAAACTCTGAGCCCAAGGCTATAATTGCAGTTCACTTAAACGGACAATGCGCAAGCATGCGAAATCTTAAAGAGTGTGCAGGGGACATAGTATTATTAGAGGATGCGTGTCATGCATTAGGGAGCTCAGAGATATTGTCGCCAGAAAAACATTTAAAAACGGGTTCGTGCTATTATAGCCACGCTGCAGCTTTTTCGTCTCATGCGGTCAAAACAATAGCTTCCGGGGAAGGGGGCGTTGTAACAACTAATGACAGGAATTTTGCCGAGAAACTTCGTCTTTACAGAAATCATGGCATGGTTAGAGATAACGATGAGCTAGCCTCTAACCCTTGGCACTACGAAATGCATAGCTTGGGCTTCAATTATCGCTTAACCGATATTCAGTGTGCTCTTGGACGTAGCCAATTATCAAAGCTTGAAGGGTTTGTCAAAAAGAGAGAAAAGCTTAGAGAAAGGTACTCGATTTGCTTAAAAATGCTTGGTCCATATGTTAAACCTATCGACACAATAGATAGCTGTAAGCCAGCATGGCATTTAGCTGTTGCGTTAATTGATTTCGAAAAATTAGGTATCCAGCGGCTAGATGTAATGCGGAAATTGTCTGATTTGGGCGTTGGGACACAAGTCCACTACATTCCTGTTCATAAACAACCCTATTATCAAATGCGCTATGGTAAATTTACATTAAGAGGTTGCGAGGCATACTATTCAAGATGTCTAAGTTTACCATTGTGGCCAGATATGACATTGGCAGAAGTAGATTTTGTTGTTTCGACGTTGGCTGATATACTTGGCGTGAAGCAAAAATTTTAGACCATTTAAGAGTGGTGTTGCTTTAGTTAAAAAAAGCACAAGCAAGAGAATAAAGATAATGTTTTACCAGTTTGATGAAGATCAAATAAATCTGAGTGGCAAATCTATTTTGATAACTGGTGGTACAGGCTCTTTTGGCCAAGCCTTTGTACGTAAGGTTATAAATACTTACGAAGTCTCCAGATGCATTGTGTTCTCGAGAGATGAATTGAAACAATATGAAATGGCGCAAGAATTCCCCGTTGTACCGGGTGGCCCGATAAGATTTTTCATTGGTGATGTAAGAGATGCAGCCCGTCTTGAACTCGCTATGCGAGGCGTTGATTATGTTATCCATGCGGCAGCGCTGAAACATGTTCAAACTGCGGAATACAATCCCTTCGAAGCAGCCAAAACAAATATAAATGGAGCAGAAAATGTAGTCACTGCGGCCATTCGTGCTGGAGTAAAAAAGGTGATAGCGCTCTCCACAGATAAAGCGTGTAATCCTATTAATCTCTATGGAGCTACGAAGTTAGCAGCGGATAAAATTTTTATTGCCGGTAATAATTTATCGGGGGCAGGAGGGTGTAGTTTCTCGGTTGTTCGATATGGTAATGTAATTGGTTCGAGGGGTAGTGTGGTCCCTCTATTTCAAAAACTTATTAAAGAAAAGGCTACTGAATTACCAATCACGGACTTTCGTATGACACGATTTTGGATAACGTTGGATCAGGGTATAAACTTTGTGCTTTCATGTCTAAAAATAATGCAGGGCGGGGAAATCTTTATCCCAAAAATACCATCAATGAAAATCACGGATCTGGCACATAGCATGGCGCCAGATCTTTTGCACAGAGAAATAGGTATTAGAGCTGGTGAGAAGTTGCATGAGCTCATGATTTCAGAGGACGACGCCCGCAATAGCTTTGAGTTTACAGATCGATATGCCATTCTCACACCTTTCCTTAATCCTGAGAAATCAATTTATGAGCGGCGAGGCGGGGAATTAGTGGGAAGTGGTTTTAGCTATGCTAGCGAGACAAATGCTGAATGGTTAACGCCAGAGGACTTCAAAAAGCTTATCTAAATTTAAATTATTATATTTGTCGAACAACAGATCGTTTGTGTTGATTTCGGGTTATTCTTTTGATTTCGCTACTTTTACAACTTGGCTTTTTCGAGTGAAATTATGTCGCAGCGGCAACTTTTGATATTTATGATTTTAATGGGCTTTGCTTTACACTGGAGGCACTCCGCATGTCTTCTGGGCAATTCTCCACTTATGAGATCGGCATTGTAACGACAGGGTATTTTATAGGCCAAATAATATGCGCTGGGTTTCTTGAAAATGTCATCAGTAAAGTTGGCGATATATGTGCATTTGCGGCTCTGGCATCAACTGGGGCCATACCAAGTCGTGCCGAAAACCACACCAGCCTCTATAGTGCTCGACCCAAGAGCTTCTGACCTTAATTAAACTTTACTCGCGCCATAATAGAGCATAGCTACGTGCTTTGCTTCGGCAAAAAATAGCCATCTTTCTATAATCGTTCCGAAGTATGAGAAGACGATTGCAATAATACCTAGTACCAGTGGGCTCACTAACGCGATCGGTTGTGTCATGAGAAAGATGATAATTATAGGTATAATAGAGAGGGTAAGGATTGTTATAAGGCGCAGACGGCGACTGTGCTTTCTCGCAATCGCAAATCCCATTTCCCGCATTATGAATGTTTCGGAAGTGGTGGGAGCATCCAGCATCGAAACAGACTTATTAGAAGAACCAAGGCCTGTTGCGGTAGATGTACTAGACTGGCTTTGGGTACTGTCGATTGACCACCAATATAAGATTTTAGCCAATCCAGCTACTGCACCAAGGAAAATAATGAAGTAATTAAGCTGAAAAAATTGCAAACCGTCAATAATAGTTAACAAAACCACTAAAAAAATCGCGCCATCAAACAGTCCTATAATGAGATAAACTGGCACAACGAGTAGATGATTCCATTGCCGGATTGTCTTTAGTGATGCGTAAATTTTTGCTGTGCAAAATACTGTAGCAAGGGAAAACGCGATGGTTAATAGACAGATTATATCGATTATAGAATTAAAAGGTGTGGGGATAAGAAAAGATACGCAAAAGACACCTGCTGGCAAATAGGAGAGAACTGCGAAAACGCCTTCCCTTGAAAGCCAAGAGGAGCGCCACTGTGATAGCGCTCTCCAAGCGCGTCGCGGATGACCTAGATGTGTTGTAGAGGAAATTAACCCAACTGTAACGATGAGAAGCGATATCGCAGATGAAAAAAATCCATAAAGTGGATTAAGCGTAAAAAAATCAAAATACTTTACAGCTGCTAAAATAGCTAAACTTCCATAGCCTGCACCCGACAAGCTTGTGAAGATTATAACTGAGAGGGCAGGATGCATAATTTGTCCTTATCGAGACAGAATCGTATCTACCCATTTTAGGATAGAATTATTTGAAGGTTCTGTTTGGTTAGCATTATCTGCCATCGAGACCAAGGACAACGGTTGTCCATCATCAAGAACATTTATCTGTGGTTCTCGCGGAGGCAGATATTTATTTACTGGTCTATAATCGAGCTCTGGCATTAAGTCGTAACCTCCTCGATCTTCCACTAGACGCGATACATCGGAATTTGGGTCTCCCAAGTCTCCAAACGAGCGGGCTCCTGCAGGACATGTCGCTACGCATGCGGGAATTCGATCAATCTCATCGAGGTTTTCATTGTAAATCTTATCAATACATAAAGTGCACTTTTTCATAACTCCGTCGGTCTCATCATACTCCCGAGCCCCATATGGACATGCCCAAGAACATAGCTTGCAGCCAATGCAAGTATCTGGATTGACCAGCACTATTCCATCTTCTTCCCTCTTGTAAGAGGCGCCGGTTGGACAGACCGTAACACATGCAGGCTCATCACAGTGTAAGCACGATCTTGGAAAGTAGACGGTTTTACTCTCTTGACCTTTGCCGACTTCGAATGTGTGAACCCGGTTGAACCAAACTCCCCATGCCCCAGAGTCTTCGCCATTTTTAGTTTCAGTGCCAGAGTAAGTGTTCCAATCTGTCATAGGTGCGGAGTGACCCCCAGCATTCCATTCTTTACAGTTTACAGCGCAGGCGTGACAGCCAACACAAATATCAAGGTCTATGACCAACCCAAGTTTTTTATTGGTCTGGTTTGTTGGTAGACTAGTCATCTTTTGTTTTAACCTTTTCCCCGTACCTTAAAACATTATTTCCACGTTTTACGGTTGACATTGGTTTTATAGTATCGAATTGAGGTTCTGATACAACTCCGGCTTGCTCTGGTTCAGCTTTTTCTATACTTACTCGAAGGTCAAACCAGGCAGCTTGTCCTGTGATAGGATCAGCGTTCGCATATCTATATCCATTGGGTTTTTCCGGAAGTAATTGCGAAATAATATGATTCAATAAAAACCCTTTTGTTGCTTCTGGAGCGTTATCTGATAGGTTCCACGCTCCTCGACGTTTACCGATAGCATTCCATGTCCAAACAGTATCTTCGTTAACACCTTCCATGAGTTGAATTTGAGCTTTTAGCCGGCCCTCAGAAGATTTAACAAAAACCCAGTCCCCATTTTCTATATTGAGCTTTTCAGCTTTTATTCGGCTCATGTAGAGCTTGTTGAAGCCATGAATTTGGCGCAACCAAGCGTTTTGGGATCCCCATGAATGATACATTGCCATTGGGCGCTGAGTTAGGGCGTGCATGGGAAATTCCTTTGCATCGATAGCAGCTTCTTCAAAAGGTGTATAATAAATTGGTAAAGGATCGAAATACTTTTTAATACGTTCTCGATGCTGGTCAGGAGGTTGAATCGATCCGTGACCCTCTGCCGCTAATCGAAATTTTTGAAGCGGTTCTAGGTATAACTGCAAAATGATTTGATTAGGCGCACTAATGAGACCTAGTTTTACGGCTTTATCCAGATACGCTTTATTAGAGTGCTTAAAATATTTTTCAGTAGGTTCAAATTCATGTCGCCAGAAACATTGATTTTCTACATATTGCTCAAGTTGCCTTGGGTTAGGAGAGCCTTTCCCTTCTGAGTTCCCACCTTCTCCTCGAAATCCGGCAAGTGGCCCAATGCCCGGTGCCCTTTCGTGATTCACAATGTAATCTGGATACCCCCCCGGATACTTGGCATTTCCATCTTCATTTGTAAATGCAGGGAGCTTGAGTCTAGAGCCTAGTTCGATAAGCACATCTTGAAATGGACGCACATCTCTGTCTGGTTTCAAGATAGGTTGCCGTATCGAGTCGGCAACCCCATCTGCGTCGCAAATAGGCCTATCCAGTAAAGAAATGCAATCCCATCGTTCAAGATAAGTCGTATCTGGAAGTACAAGGTCACAATATGGGATCATCTCTGAATAGAATGCATCGGAGTAAATGATCCTTGGTATTTGATATTCACCCGTTTCATTATTCTTATCTGTTAGCATCCGAAGTGTATCGGGAATATTCATGGACGAGTTCCAACTCATATTCGCCATATACATGAAGATAGTGTCCACCTCGTAGGGATCACCTTTCCAGGCGTTATTTAGAACCATATGCATTACGCCATGTGCTGAAATTGGTGCCTCCCAAGAAAATGCTTTATCTATTCGGGTTGGGTCGCCATTTTCATCTACCAATAAGTCTTCTGGCCCCATAGGGAAGCCAAGGGGTGGCCCTGGCATTGGTGAATTTGGGTTAATTTGATCTACTTTACCTGCAGGTTTTAGTGGTGGGGGCGCAGGTTTGGGAAACGGTGGTTTATATCGAAACCCACCAGGAGCATCAATACTCCCTAGCAGTATCTGCAGAATGTGAAGGGCTCGACAAGTATGAAAACCATTCGAATGTGCTGAGATACCCCGCATAGCATGCATTGATACAGGACGTCCTATCATACTTTTATGTTTTCGGCCCGTCCAGTCAGTCCACTCTACATCTAACTTCAACTCTTCTTGAAAGGCGACATGCGCGATCTCTTTTGCAAGTTTTTTTATTATGTCTGCCTTTAAACCACATTTTGGTGCAACATTTTCTGGTTTGTACTCATCGGCCATGTACCTTTCGGCTAGAAGCTGAAAAGCTGGTACGGCATTGCGACCATCAGGGAGTTCATAAGATCCAACAATTGCAGGGGTTATGTCAGTTGCAAGGGCTGGAGCAATTGTATCGTTTGCCTTATTCCAGGATAATGGGCTCCCTTCATCGTCGCGGGCAAACAAACCGTGATCGGGTGCCCCTTCATCTTGAATCACCAGCCAAGGGGCGTTGGTATAACGAACGAGATAGCCGAGATCGATCTGGTTTGATTTCAATAACTCATGAATAACTGAGAGTACCAGGAGGCCATCGGTGCCTGGCCTAATACCTATCCATTGATCAGCGATAGCTGAATATCCTGTTTTTATTGGATTAACTGAAACAAATTTTGCGCCACGTGTTTTCAGTTTCCCTAAACCCATCTTTATTGGATTTGAATCGTGGTCCTCGGCAACGCCAAACATTATAAAATATTTTGTGTGCTCCCAATCTGGCTCTCCAAACTCCCAAAAAGATCCGCCAATAGTATAAAGACCAGCTGCTGCCATGTTTACAGAACAAAACCCTCCATGAGCGGCGTGGTTTGGAGTTCCAAACTGGCTGGCCCAAAACCCAGTTAACCCTTGGCTCTGATCGCGCCCAGTAAAAAAAGCCAGCTTTTTGGGGTCGGTTTCTCGAATATTGGACAGCCAGCTAGTTGCTAATTGTAGTGCCTCGTCCCACTCTATTTCTTTAAATTCGCCTGACCCGCGTTCTCCAATTCGTTTTAATGGCTTAGTTAGTCGCGCGGGCGAATAATGCTGCATTATTCCAGCAGAACCCTTTGCGCAAAGAACACCTTTGTTTACAGGGTGGTTACGATTACCTTCGATGTAGCGAATTTCTTCATTTTTTAGATGAACTTTTATCCCGCATCTACAGGCACACATATAACATGTTGTATACTTGACCTCGTCGGACACCTTGGGAGATTTTTCGACCTTCTCTTGGACGGTTGCAAACGGATTTATGCTCATTTTAGTTGCCAGTTTTTAGAAGTTGTAGTCGTAATGACATTAAAGCTAAGATACTTATCGCTTTAGCTATTTTCCCCAAAACGCCTTACGTTATCGTGCGATCATATCTTCTTGAAACTTACACTTTATTGGGGCTGATGTTCAATTATAATTTTACCTTATGGTGATCTATTAATAGAGATGGATTTTAAAGGGCTTGCATAACATGCGCACACATAAGATAGCAGCCATTCCTGGTGATGGCATAGGTATAGAAGTTATAAACGAAGGAATACGAGTTTTACAGGTGCTGGCGGATCGGCTGGGCGATTTTCAAATTGAATTGACCATTTTTCCATGGGGCTCAGACTATTATATGGAAACTGGCGATATGATGGCAACAGATGGGCTTGAAAAATTAAAAAAGTTCGATGCTATCTATTTTGGATCAGCTGGCGATCCAAGAATTCCAGACCATATTTCACTCTGGGGTTTACGTTTGGCAATATGTCAATCTTTTGACCAGTATGCGAATGTAAGGCCAGCGCGTCTACTTCCGGGGATTTCTAGCCCCTTAAAAGATGCATCTTCAAACGACATAGACTGGGTCATTGTAAGGGAAAATACAGAGGGTGAATATGCGGGCGCTGGAGGCCGTGTTCATACAGGGCATCCTGAAGAAGTTGGCTTGGATGTCTCAGTTTTTACACGTTCTGGAGTCGAGCGTGTCCAAAGATTTGCCCTGGATTTAGCACGATCAAGAAAAAGAAAAAGGTTAACATTTGTAACAAAATCCAATGCCCAGCGGCATGGAATGGTGATGTGGGACGACGTATTTGATAAATTGGGCAGTGAATACGGTGATATTGAGATTGATCGCATGTTAGTGGACGCAATGACAACTAGAATGGTTTTAGATCCAAGGTCTCTAGACGTTGTAGTCGCAACAAATCTGCACGCGGATATTTTAAGTGATTTAGCCGCTGCTTTGAGCGGAAGTATGGGAATAGCGCCAACAGCAAACTTAAATCCGTCTCGTAATTTCCCCTCTATGTTTGAGCCTATACATGGTTCTGCTTTTGATATAATGGGCAAAGGGATAGCAAATCCTATTGGCGCTTTTTGGTCAGCTTCCATGATGCTGGATCATTTGGGCGAAAAGAGGGCAGCAGCTGAGTTAATGTTAGCTTTAGAAAAACTTACTGAAGATGGAAGAGTTATGCCTCAAGATCTTAATGGGAAAGCCAGTACAAGGGAAGTTACGGATAGGGTATTAGAGTTAATAACGGGGCAAAATTTTTCAGAGATTTATTAGTCAGTAACAACCTGAATTTGATCTAGCAAAAACCTACGCAAGAGCATCAATTTGGGCTGCGCTCAAATTTCCGGGTACAATTGTAATTGGGATACGACAGGAGTTTCTACCCTTGCCGATGAGATGGCTAACTAATCGCCCTGGTCCGTCTTTACTAGCGCTTGAGGCGAGCACAAGAACGGAGATTGTGGGTTCTTCATCAATGAGGGCTATCAATTCTTCCTCTATAGGCCCAGCTCGTATGTATAGGGCAGGGATTAACCCTGATAACTCAACAACTTCCTGAGCTAACTCGTTCAATCTCTCTTCCGCCGTTTCGCGTGCCTCTTGTTGCATGAGATCGCTTACACTAGCCCATTGATGATAATCGGATGGCTCAATGTCTCTAAATAGAGCAACGCGGCCACCGACGCTTTTTGCTCGCATGCATGCAAATCTTAGAGCCACAAGCATCTCTTCAGAATCATCTACAACCACCAAGAATACGCGGTGGTTATCATCAACAGTGTCATATACTTTTTTCACTATGTCAGTCATAAAATTCCGCCCTCATATTTTACGGAAAATTACAGATGCAATCCATCCGGACAAAACCGCTATTAATATAGCCAATAGACCATATAATGCGCTTTGTTCTTTCGCAAACTTAAAAACATCGGCCCCGATACCAATTTTCTCCACTGATATAGTCTTAGAAACCATGCTCACCAAGCGCTTTTTTTGAAACGCAAATACCTTAACTGTATAAATTCCAGTCGTCATATTGTTCGGAAAATGAAAGGTCGTTTTAAACAATCGCTTCGAAACAACATCAATTGCTAGTGGCATATCCAAATATAAACCTTTTGTCTTTTGTCCTCGTACGAGAGCGTCTTTAAAACTTTTGAAAGTCTTAATATTTTTATCTTTAGAGTTTAGAGAAGCGGTAGTTATTACATTGTGAATGCCTATTTTTTGTTTTTTTAATTCATCCGTTTCTGTTATTTCACTCAATGGTCGGGTCGACGCGATGGCATAAAAACCCGGTATCCCACGAAACTCTAACTTTTCTTTATTAATCCATATTCCGCTTACACGACCTTTTTTTCTAACTATTGCTGTTTCAGTTGGTCCAGTTATGACCACAATGATGTCATCTTTGTCGTTAGCTGTTCCAAAAACCATAACATCGGTGCCAATGAAAGAAGAACTAACTTTTACTTCGTTCGTCGATGAATCTATTATTAACTCGGTTCCATAAGCATGTGGGGCCAATAAAAATAACATAATAAGAGCTATACTGAATTTTGTGAAAATTGGTCTGTTCATCTGGTAGCAGTTAACCCATCAACAATGCTATAGAGTAGAGATCCGCTGGCATGACGGTGAGATCGATAATCATTTTGACACACACACCAAGAACGAGAAGCGCAAGCAATGCCCTTAGTTGTTCGCCTTTCATTCTTACGCTGTATTTACTTCCAAATTGTGCACCAATTACAGCACCGGTCAGAAGAAGCACCGCTAACAATATATCCACCGTTTGGACGGTTAATGCTTGCAGAAATGTGACATTAGCCGTTACGAAGATGATTTGAAATAGCGAGGTTCCGATCGCCAGTGATGTGGGCATTCCTAAAAGATATATCATTGCTGGTACCATTATGAAACCACCTCCGACCCCCATGATGGCTGACAATACGCCAACTGTGGCACCGATAAGGAATGGTAATATTGCACTTATATAAAGTTTTGATTTTCGAAATCGCATCTTGAAAGGTAATCCGTGGAACCAATTATGTTGGTGCAATTTGCCGCGTCTGGCCGCCGCAGATCTAGACCGAATTATAGTTCTTGAGCTCTCCCAAAGCATTAGAAAACCAATGATGCCTAAAAAGATTACATAAGACAGCTTTATCACAAGATCTAATTGACCTAGGTTTTGAAGATATTTGAACAATATAACGCCGAGGGAAGAACCTACAAAACCGCCAAGAAGAAGAACAAAACCCATTTTGAAATCGACGTTGGCACGTCGCCAGTGTGCCAGAACGCCTGAAACAGAGCTCGCGACAATTTGGTTTGCTTCGGTTCCCACGGCAACTGGAGGTGGAACACCTATAAATATTAACAGGGGCGTCATTAAAAAGCCGCCGCCAACTCCAAATAAGCCAGAAAGGAATCCGACAGCTCCACCCATGCCGAGAATCAGAAATATATTTACAGACATCTCCGCGATGGGGAGATAAATGTGCATGTTATGTTATCCGTTTGAGGTCTGATAAATGAAGTTTTATACTTTAAGTATAAAACTAGTTGATAAAAATGTTCCTAACAATGGGTTTTAGTAGCCGATTGTACTAAACTAGATATAAAGAAAATTCAAACATTTCCGATCTGCACCTGTCCTCCGGCTGCTTTCCAACTTAAAATACCGCCTTCTAATCGATAAATGTTTTGCGAAAAACCCGACTCTTGCAACAATTGGGCAGCAACACCGCACCTAACACCACTTTGGCAATGAATTACGATGTGAGTCTGCGAGCCGGTTGGTATTTGCGATGCGTCAAAACTAGACAGAGGTAGCGGTATAGCCCCAGGGATTTGTTGTGCTGCAAACTCATGTTCTTCTCGAACATCAAAAAGAGATACAATGCCTTTGGCTAACCAATCACTTAGGGTTTTGGAATCGATAAAATGGATATTTTTATTTGGCAATAGAAAACCTCAAATACGTATGGAGTAATATTTCTACTATTACGTTATAATAAAGACTATAAATGATTTTTGCCAATATTATCAAATCGCTTGTTTCAAATTGGTTCATTTGAATGGGGTATTATTATTATCGTTTTTATCAGGCTTATAAATGCAAATTCTTTTTATAACATCCAGCCGTGTTGGTGATGCTATTCTCACGACGGGTATTTTAAAGTATCTAGTAGATCACTATAAAACGGCAAAATTTACTATAGCTTGTGGGCCTGTTGCTAAGGGCTTATTTGACAATGTGCCCGGGCTTGAAGCAATCATAACAATGCGCAAGGGGTCTTTATTAGGACATTGGCGAAGATTGTACTTTTCAACTTTTCTAAATAGATGGGATTTGGTTGTAGATTTGCGAGGTTCAGCAATAGCCTGGTTTTTACCCGCAAAAAAACGGGTGATATACAAAAAGAAGAATAAAAAAATACATCGCATTGAAGACATGCAAAATATACCCAACGGCAATACACCTCATTCTCCCTATATATGGCTTAGTAAAGAGAACAAAAAGTTTGCTGATGACATTCTAGGTGAGCGAATGGCACAAGCTCTAATTATAATCGGACCGACCGCAAATTGGGGCGCAAAAATTTGGGAATCAGAAAGGTTTTCCAATCTCGTGCATCTATTGACTAGTAATTTCCGTAGCCTGCAATCCGCTATGATAGCCGTGGTGGGGGGGCCTGGCGAAGAATTAATTGCAAAGCCAATACTTGATGCAATACCTTCCGGACGAAGACTAGACTTGGTTGGTGCGATACCATTTCTAGATGTAGCGGCTGTTCTTGAAAGAGCTACGCTTTACATTGGAAACGATAGTGGCCTCATGCATCTTTCGGCAGCGGTAGGTGCCCCGACACTAGGTTTGTTTGGTCCTACCCGTGAAGCAAACTACAGGCCTTGGGGGCCAAGATGTGCATATGTCAGAACTATTGAGTCTTTTGAGCAATTATCGAAACATCCAGATTTTCGCCCCGACCCAACGAATAGTTTGATGGGGGGACTTTCGGTTGAAACTGTATTCAATGAATGCGGTAAACTACTTAGTGAAACCGGCCGCAATTAATTCCTCAATAACCATTTCTGGGGTTACTGTACTTTGTACACTGCCTCGTTGAGTTGCACTGGCTTCAATAGGTGTAATCAGTGGATCGGGGTTTAAGGGTCTTGAGCCGCAAAAAATACCAAAGGCTTGCGTTCCGGCGGCAGCAGCAACATTTAATATCCCAGTATCATTTCCAATGCAGACCTGGCAGAATTTTGTGACTGCAGCGGCTTCTAATATGGGATGATTTATCAGTTGCTTTATCCACCTTGGATTTTCAAAGTGTTTGCAAATGTTTACAGCCATTTCTGCGTCTTCGTCCCCACCAACTAGTATAATATTTGCTTTAAGTATGTTTGTCAGCACCTCGACCAGCCGGATAAAGTTCTCAGTGCCCCACTGTTTTCTTGACTCACTAGAGCCGATAGCTAATGCAATGTTTAGATGCTTTTCTTCGGGAAGGTGACGTTTGGCTGATTTTAAAATAGTCTCTGAGAAATATAAGGCGGGTTTATCATCATCAATGGCGATGCCGTTCAATCGAAGTAGCTGTTTTGATTTTTCAATCGTCGTTAACCTCTTATCATTTTTAGAAAGCGTATGAGCTGAGGTAAGAAAGGCATCTTGCCAGCCAATGCCAAAACCTATTCTATTCGGTATGCGGGCCCACCATGAGGCGATGCTATATCTAGCCGAGTTGTGCAAAATCCATGCTTGATCGAATTTAAAAGGGGTTAAAAATTTGCCAAGATTGACGGGACCTAATATCCCAAAATGGTCGCCGTTCTCTTGAGAAAGATAGAGAACTTCTTTTACGAAATATGTTTCAGATAGAAGTTGCTTTGCTAGTGATCGACTTTTTGTGAGAAGTGTCACTTTCCCTGATGGTGTGGAATTAGCTAGTGCTTTTAAATGTGGTAGATGCCAGATTGCATCTCCAATGCCAGGGAGAGGCTGGATAACTAATAAATTTTCCTCACTTTTACTCTGCGGATTCAAATGTTAATCTCCTCCCTGACGTCGATCTACAAACTACAAGTAGCCGGTGAGGTTGTTAAAAGTTAATAAAGTGACTCAAGTTCTATGAAAGTTGATATAACACTTTGGTCTTATACTAAAAATGATTCGATTATTACAAGTGATGGCAGGAGCTCCCAATGGTGGGGCGGAGCTATTTTTTTCACGATTAGCCATAGCGCTTTCAGAGATAAAGTATTCCCAAAAAGTTGTAATTCGTAAGAATAAAGAAAGATCCCGACAGCTAAAAGAAAATAACGTTGATGTAACAGAAATGCGGTTTGGCGGGGCGCTAGATTTTTTGACTTCTTACAAACTTCGAAAAATAGCTGCTGATTATCAACCGGGAATAGTGTTAACGTGGATGACCAGAGCAACACAAAAGCTTCCTAAAGGGACTTTCAAACACGTTGCGCGCTTAGGAGGGTACTACAATCTACAAAAGTATAGGAAGTGCGATTATTTAATTGGCAATACTCAGACAATTATTAGCTATATGACGCAACACGGATGGCCCTCCGATAAAATCATCTATATCCCGAACTTTGTTGATGAAAAGAGAGGTTTGCCTCTCGAACGTTCTATGTTTGATACCCCGTCGGGGTTCCCCGTTATCCTTGCACTTGGCAGGTTGCATGAAAACAAAGGCTTTGATGTGCTTCTAGAGGCTTTGGTGGCTATGCCCGACGTTTTTCTTTGGTTGGCAGGTGATGGTCCACAAAAACAAACATTGATACGTATTGCCGACAATTTGAAAATTTCCGATAGAGTTCGATTTCTGGGGTGGCGGTCCGATACGAGCAATTTACTTGCTGCTGCTGATGCGCTGATTTGTCCATCGCGACATGAACCCCTCGGCAATGTTATTTTGGAAGCGTGGGTTCAAGGGAAGCCTGTTATAGCGGCAGCTAGTGACGGGCCAAAAGAGCTAATCACTAGTGGGAGGAATGGTTTTTTATGCGAAATAGATAACCCAACTAATTTAGCAGATACAATAAAGCTACTTCTAGGAGATGCTAATTTGGCCGAGGAACTTGCCAGTGAGGGTAGAAAAACATATGAACGCAATTTTTCAAAAAAAATTATAGTTAACCAATATATGGATTTCTTTGATAAACTTGTTAAGTAAAGATTCGTATTCTTTTGAATGTCCTCGTATACTGATGGATAACCAAACGTTCGGCTAAGTCCGGCGATCCCAAATCCACATGGAGTATAATATGTCCATTTCAGATGTTACTGTACCAAATGATCTAGACTCGCTTTGGATGCCCTTTACAGATAATAGAAGTTTCAAAAAACAGCCTAGATTATTTAGCGAAGCGGATGGCATGTACTATTTCACACCTGATGGAAGAAAAGTTCTCGATGGGACGTCGGGACTTTGGTGTGTTAATGCTGGACATAGACGTAAACCGATAATTGAGGCCGTAAGTAAGCAGGTAGAAAAACTCGATTATGCTCCAGGGTTTCAAGTAGGGCATCCGTTATCCTTTGAATTCGCTTCGCGATTAACTGGCATGGTTAAAGAATACAGTCACGTCATGTTTACAAATTCAGGCTCAGAGTCTGTCGATACTGCCCTAAAAATAGCACTGGCGTATCAGCGTAGTATTGGACAGGGCAATCGCACAAGATTTGTGGGCCGTGAGCGGGGATATCACGGTGTTGGCTTTGGTGGTATATCTGTCGGAGGTATTTCCCCAAACAGGAAGATGTTTGGTAACATGTTGACAGGTATTGATCATTTAAAACATACGCACAACCTTGAACACAATGCATTTGTTAGGGGGCAACCCGAATGGGGAGCACATCTTGCGGATGATTTGGAATCAATCGTAGCGCTTCATGATGCTTCGAACATAGCTGCAGTTATTGTCGAACCTGTAGCCGGATCAACTGGTGTACTCATACCCCCCCAAGGCTACCTGAGGCGTTTACGGGAGATATGCACAAAGCATGGTATATTACTAATTTTTGATGAGGTAATTACCGGATTTGGTCGACTTGGTGATAGCTTTGCAAATGAGTATTTTGACGTTAAGCCAGATATTTTTACTACTGCAAAAGGAATAACAAATGCCACTGTGCCAATGGGAGCAGTTTTTGTTCGCGACGGAATTTATGATGCATTCATGGAGGTAGCTCCAGAGGGAGCAATAGAATTTTTTCATGGTTATACCTATTCAGGGCATCCACTTGCCTGCGCAGCCGGTTTGGCTACGCTAGAAGTTTATCGAGAGGAGGATTTATTTGCGCGTGCGGCAGAACTGGCCCCATATTTTCAAGAAGCCGTTCATTCCTTGGCCGATTGCAAGAATGTAATTGACGTAAGAAACTTAGGTTTAATGGGAGCAATTGAATTAGAATCAATTGCAGGCAAGCCGACAGCAAGGGCCATGGAGGCATTTCAGAAAGCCTTTGAGAGGGGACTTCTTGTTAGAACTACTGGAGATACAATTGCGCTATCACCGCCATTGATAGTTGAAAGAAAGCATATAGACTTTATTGCTGAGACAGTTCGAGATGTCATTGAAACAGTGCATTAATTTCCAATAAAAGATGAATGGAAATTTCCGGAGTTTTTTAAAATGAGGAGCTTACTCGTCTTATTCCTATTAGCAGGATCTCTGATGGGCTGTGCTGAAACTATAAGGGCAAATATAGATAAACTTTTAATGGAGGACACGAAGCAGAGCCGTGCTGTGCCACAACCAGTCTATTGTTATCGAACGATTGGGAAAGTGAACTGTTACTCTCAGCCTCTACCAGGGCAGGAAGCAAATAGATTAATTGGTTATGACGGAAAATCACCACGATCTACCGCCGCAACAGGCCCTCTTCGCCCGTGATAGTAGGACGCGACAACTTTTTATAAAGATGATGCAAGTGGATTAACAAAAGTTGCCAGGTTTCCAATTCATTTCTCGGAACGAGCCCGTTTATCTTCCTTTTAGCCGTCCAAAATACAAGATCTCAATGGGATTAGTAGCTCTTCAATTAAAAGATTGGATAGAAGCAGATGAGTATTTTTATGATGAATTAAAAGAAAAAAAACAATTATTAATATCGAATTATCCAGAAGTTTTTGCCAGCCGTCCTGGAAGTTTGCTGGCACAAACAGAAGTCCTAGCTCTTGTACTAAAACACATGGAAAAATATTGTCCTGGCGTCCTCAAGATAGAACATGACGAGGTTATTCTTCCAAAGCTTAAGTGGAAATTTCGGATAAGCGATTTTGAGGAGTCCCCTTTGGACTTATGTGGGCGTTTTGTGCAGGAGGATTTGTGTTTAATGGCGCCCGGGCCCGATGGTTACACGTTAGAAGCTGCTTCGCTCTGCTTTCCTGCTAGATGGCGATTGATGGATAAAATGGGTTTGCCTATGAGCGCAATTCACAAACCGGTGCCAGGCTATAGTGAAAAACTATCACGTCCAGTGAACAGCTTTTTTAACCGCATAGATGTTGATCGTCCCGTCTGGCGCGTGAATTGGTCACTAACCACCGATCCGACTATGTTTCAACCAGTGCGTCAGAAGCATAGTGCGTCAGAGCTACCTATTACGTCAAAGAATGCTGGTGACCAGGTGTATATGAGATGCGAACGGCAGACACTGCGTCGTTTGCCGAATACTGGTTGGATATTATTTACTATCAAAACTTATCTGGATAAGGTTTCAAAATTAAACAAGTACCCGAAAGAGGCACAGAATTTGTCCTCATTATTGCGGAGTGCCCCCACTTCGCTATTATCGTATAAAAATATTAACCATGTCCTGGAACCATTATTAATATACTTAGATGAATTAGCGGATCACAAAGTTTAAACGCAATTATTGGATTTTATTTCAATAGTTGCTTAGTTGTTCTCGCAATACTGTTTTGAGAATTTTCCCGTAGTTGTTTTTGGGCAACTGTTTGACAAATAAATATTCTTTAGGTCTCTTAAAACGTGCGATGTTGTCCAGACACAGCGCGTCAAGTTCCTCAGAAGTGACATTTTTTCCCTCATGTAAACACACAAACGCTGTTACCGTCTCACCCCAATCATTGTGTGGTTTACCAACTACCGCAACCTCGTAGATCGATGGATGCTTTAGGAGCACTTCTTCTATCTCCCGTGGATAAATATTTGTACCTCCTGAAATTATCAAATCTTTTGATCGATCTTTTAGCGTTAAAAAACCTTCTTCATCTAAGGCGCCAATATCGCCAGTCCAAAGCCATCCGTCACGAACGGAAGATTTTGTCGCTTCAACGTTATTCCAATATCCAGACATAACAACATCACCACGGACTATAATTTCACCAATTTCGCCTGTTGGAACTGCGGCTCCATTTTCATCTACAACGCAAACATCGACGTCTGTCCGAGCTATTCCTACGGAAGCTAATCGCTTGTGATGATTAGGATGTGTTTTGTCATTAATTAATCTTTTAGGAAGTCCTGTTATAGTCATGGGTGATTCACCCTGTCCATATATTTGGACTAGTTTAGGACCTAAAATATCTAGCGCTTTCAAGGTATCATTTAAGTACATTGGCGCGCCACCATAGACAATAGTTTTTAACTTTTTGAGATTCGCGGTCTGGATATTTGGTGCGTTAATCAAACGGGTGACCATGGTGGGAGCAAAGAAAAAAGTGCTATTAGGCCAATGTTCTATCAACGCTAGTGTCTCTGCTACATCGAAACCGCCACTTTTAGGTATAACATTATTGGCCGCACGGGCGACGTGAGGTATGGCGTATAAGCCTGAACCGTGGCTCATTGGGGCTGCATGTATCAAACTATCTCCTGGTTCAATCTGGTCGACATCCGCTAGATAATTCATGGTCATAGAATAAAGGTTTCGATGCGAGAGCATTGCACCTTTTGGGCGACCGGTGGTCCCCGAAGTGTAAAAAAGCCAAGCTAAGTCAGTTGGCTTGACCTCATTTTCAGCAATCTCATTAGAGTTTTTAAGCGAGGAATATTCTTCGGAGCTCGTCTCAATCAGATGTTCTAGGGCCACGGCATCAGATCTAGCGTCATTAACCGCCTCCGAAAGTTCTTTTGTAAAAAAACAAGCCTTTGCACCACTATTTTCCAAAATGAAACCAAATTCGCGGGGATGTAATTTAGAGTTTATTGGCACGACACATAACCCTGCTTGCCATGCTCCAAATACGATCTCAATCACCTCCGGTGAATTTTTCATAATTAGCGCTACGCGGTCACCCGGATTTAACTTCATTATATTTTGAAGGCCGTTACTTAGCCTTGCCGCATTTTCTCTCAATTGCGCATAGGTTAGCAGAGCTTCTTGGCCAATAGATACGGCTGTGTAGTTAGGGTAGGTAAGGGCTGTCCGAGATAAAAGTCCAGCTAAATTCATGGAGAATGGCCTCTTCCTTGTTGTGGTTTGGGTGCTGATAAATTTCAAGGTAAAGATCAACTAAGCTATGATTACAACTAAAAAAAATCAACGACAAGTCCATAAAAGAATGATTTGATCTCGGCAGGGTTTTTTTTGATGGGGGCAGTATCGATGATTATTGAAGACATTAGAACATATCAAATTAAGGCGCCATGGACTGAAGCACCTAAATTTAGCCTCAACCCGCCCGAATTTAGAGACATACTTGTGCTGGAATTGGAGACTGATAATGGTATCGTTGGAATGGGCTATCTTATTCTTTTGAGTGGAGGAGGCTCAACGATCCAAGCGTGCATAAAAGAACTAATGATCCCAGAATTATTAGGCAAGAATGCAACTAATATAGAGGCAATCTGGCAACATCTATGGAAAAGAAATTACTGGATAGGCAGAATGGGAATAACGGTACTGGCGCAGTCTGCCGTTGATATTGCTTTATGGGATGCCCTCGGAAAGCAAGTCAATATGCCGTTACATAGAATATGGGGACATTGTAATGACACTATTCCAGCATACGGTAGTGGTTGTTGGAGAGGTTATGGCCCCGAAGGAATGGTCGAGCGGGCTCTGCGTTATGTTAAAGAAGGCTTCAAAGCCATAAAGATGCAAAGCGGTGTGTTATATGATGGGAATCAAGATGTAGAAAACTTGTCAAAGATGCGCGATGCCTTAGGCGAGAATATTGACATTATGACCGATGTGAACATGGCCTGGTCAGCTGATGAGGCAATAAAAATAGGTAAAAAACTCCAAGAATTTAATCTGTATTGGCTGGAGGAGCCAGTGAATTGTGAAGACTTTAAGGGTTACTTGAGAATAGCTGAAGCATTAGATACTCGAGTGGTGGGGGGTGAAACTCATTTTACTCGCTTTGATATGCGCCCCTTTTTTGAGAGTGCTAGGATTCCTATATTACAACCTGATGTCATGCGGGGTGGGTTTACGGAACTTAGGAAAATAGCAACGGTGGCGGATACATGGGGAATTAAAATAGCGCCGCATTTATTTCCAGAACTAATGGTTCAATTAATGGCGTCTATACCTAATGCACATATAATTGAATATGTGAACTGGATGGATGATGCTTGGGTCAACCCAATACTTCCAACTCAGGGCCAGTATTCTGCTCCAGAAAGACCGGGTCATGGACTAGAATTCAAAAAGGAGTTTATTTCAGATTACATTTTGAAGTGATCTACTCGGCAGTCGTCAGATCGGAGATCTGATCCTAGTGATAAATCGCTGATCCTTTATCATTATCCCTGCAACTACCGGGGTGCGATATGATAATGTGTTTGAGATTATTCCTTTTTGTTTCTGATACCCTTTGATTTCTTACCTTTATTTCTCGCCAGATCTTCTTTAGCTACCGTCCTTCACCTTGCTTATCATCGATTCGAACTTAGTAGCTCCCCCTATGCAGTTAAAAACAAGACAATTAACATTCTCGAAACAAAGCTCAATTATTTGCCCACATCCTTAAAAGATTGAGACGTCCTTTTTCCAATTTTGTGATGGTTTCTATAGCACTCTCGCTTTGTATAAGTGTTTTTGCAACTTCTCCAAGATCATTAAGGATTTCACGTTTTTGTGGATCTGGTACCATGCTTTCTATCCAAGTTACCGCTGCTAACCTTCGACCTTTCGTAATTTTTTTTACGTGATGCACATGATGGGTTGCGTACAGAATTGCATCGCCTGGGGGTAATTTATACTCATGTTCTCCAAATGGGGTTTCTAATACCAACTCTCCCCCTTTGTATGCGTCAGGGTCGTTTAAAAAAATTGTAATCGATAAGTCTGTTCGCATTCCTGGGTATGGTCCCATTAATGCGGAGTCCACATGTTTTTTATATTCTTGTTCTTGTTTATAAGAACTAAAGATTGGCGATATTATGCGACGGGGAAAAGCATTAGCATTGAATTCTTCGTTTGCTCTTAAAGCGGCCATAACTAATTCTGAAAGCTCTCTGTATTGTGGGCTAGTTGGGGCGACTTGGGTATTGTTTTTAAGTTTATTACCTAGCTGTCCGCCACTCATCCCACCATCCAGAAATTGTGCAGAAAATAAGCCAGTAGTTATTTTTTTAATTTCGTCTCGTGGCAGTATGCCTTTTATTATTTTGGCCATTTAAACCTCACTATTTTTAGAGCATGGATAACATAATCACCTAATAACCATTTTTGTATAATCAGGTGATATTCTACCATTAAGACGATGAAGATGACTACACAGCTTAGAAACTTATATGGAAATTTATACAGACAAATAAAACTAGGCACAGCTTTTGCAGGGCTACTGTTATAAGAATGTTTAAATTAGTTTTCGAGGTGGAAATGTCACTTAAAGCAGCTTTAAAGGCGGGATTAGGAGCGACCGATTCTCAGTCTATGGATGGTAATAATAATTTCAATAAAGTAAACGAGCGAAGAGAACTTACTGGCAAGCTAGGCGCTCTTAACTCTAAAGGTGATGTGCGTAAGTTATCCTCATCAGAATCAAAAATACCTGCAAAGCTATCGGATTCTCTACCAAAGCCAAAGTTGAATATTACCACATATGCTTATGCAGCGAATATTAACAAGCAAGAGAAGTCAACTGCCATTGGCTCTTCGGTGCAGGATAGCATCTCGCCTTCAGGTTCAGAAAAAGCCACAAAAGAAAGGGAAGTAAAGCCAACGATAACGGCACAGCAATATGTTAGCGAATTAGACCGCTTTTTGAGTCGACAGAATGAACATCTAACAAAAAAAGTAGTGCTTGGTGTTTCGAGTATCGAAATCGAGCGCCTTGTGAAACTATCAGCAAAAGTCCGGGGAAGATATATTGCAAAGCTTTTGGATTTGGGGGGTGATGGACATCTCGTCCTAAAAGAGTCTGAGCTAATCGATCTGCGACGCACTCGTGAATCTCATGAGGAACTTCTTGCAGGGCTAAATGTTCTTAAAAATGCAATTTCTAACGGTGAGATTACTGTGAGCAGCAATTTGGAGAATTAAAAGATTACACGGGTATTTGGTTAGTTTATAAGAATAATTAATATTTCAAATATATTTAGACTAATCTAGTGCTTCGTGCTCCGTAATCATTTAAACAGGCGAGATATGACTCTAGACAGAAATGTTGTTGACGCTTTTCGAAATGATGGAGCGACAATTTTAAGAGGGGTTTTTTCAGAGTTCTGGATAGAGGAGCTAAGAGCGGGTATTGATGTTAATATGGTCACCCCAGGTTCTCACGCGAAGAATTATACAAAAGAAGGAGAGCCGGGCTTCTTTTTTGGTGACTACTGTAACTGGCATCGAATACCACACTACAAATCTTTCTTTTTTGAATCACCAGCAGCTAAGATAGCTGCTGAGTTAATGGGCTCTTCGAAAGTTAACCTCTTCCATGAACATGTTTTGGTGAAAGAGCCTGGTACAGAAGATAGGACGCCATGGCACCATGACCAACCCTATTATTGTGTTAATGGCTTCGATACTTGTTCTTTGTGGATACCACTAGACAGTGTTCCAAAGGATACTTGTGTCCAATTCATATCCGGGTCACATCGGTGGGGGCGTTGGTTCACGCCTACTAAATTTGTTGGAACGCAATTCGAAAAAAAGGACGAAGAATTTGAACCGATTCCAGATTTTGATGCGCAGCTCTCAAATTATGATGTGCTCTCATGGGAGTTAACACCTGGCGATTGTATAGCATTTAATTTTCTAACGGTTCACGCTGCCCCAGGAAATTGCTCCAAAACAACCCGCCGAAGGGCTTTTGCTGCTCGCTTCACCGGAGATGATGTAAGATATATTCGACGAAAAGGTGAGATGTCCCCCCCGTTTCCGAATCTTGAACTGGAAGAAGGAGACCCGATTGATTGTTCAACTTTTCCGAAAATTTTTCCACGCGGCTAAAAATTGTCTAAGACTAACCCAAATAAATTTGAGTAGGAGAAGAATGCTCCTGTAGGTCGATGTACTAGTCAAATTGGAATCAATTTTCTGAAATTTAAATTTTATATACACCTCAACTAGTTTGTCATTTGCACATGCTTCGCTTGAAAAAAAATCTTTCGTTACTTAGAAAACCAAGCCTTTTCCGAACGATGGCGATTATGGCTTTTTTTTTAATGCTTGTTCAGGTAAATCGGGTCGGCGGTGGTGTTCTGGCATCAGAACTTTCGGATGGTTATAATCTTTCACCTACGATGATCGGCCTTGTCATTGGTTCGATGTTTTTTGCCGCTGCTGTAGTTCAGGTGCCTGTCGGGTTGATGTTAGATTCTTTTGGAGCGAGGCGGACCCTTGTAGGATTAAGCGTCATAGCTGTATCTGGTATGATATTAATAGGCTTTGCTTCAGGTGCAGCGGAGTTGATTATTGGACGCATTTTAGTAGGTATTGGTCATGGTGCCTCGATTACAGGTGTTTATTTATTGGCCGTTGTATGGACGTCGCCGGAACGAGTTTCGACAGTAGCAGCAATTACCATTGCCGTAGGAGGTGCTTTGGGAGGAATTTTAGGCACCGCTCCCCTTGCTATATCTTTCGAGACCCTTGGTTTCAGTGACACTTTTGTTCTTCTGGCTATAGCTTCGTTGTTTTCTAGTTTTTTGATTTGGAAACTGATTGATGAGAAAAATAGTTTTACGGACAAGCCAAACGCATCTGAGGGGCTTGCAGGGTCGCTTGTTGGTTTTTTTGAGGTTTTAAAAGACCGAAACCTATGGCCAATTTTTGCAATGGCATTATGTTTTTCGTTTCCTTTTGCCACCATAGGTGGATTGTGGGCTATTCCTTTTTTGCAGGATCTACATAAATTAACTTCGGTGGAAGCAGGCGGAATAATCTTAGCTATGGCATTTGGCGTAAATCTTGGGACCTTCTTATACGGACCTCTTGATAGAATATTTAACTCAAGAAAATGGATTGTCTTGTCTGGCGTCATGACAATGATCATAAGTTTATTGATATTAGCTGCTATGCCCGCGGCATCGTTGATTTTAGTTACGATCTTATTGACTTTATTTTCTGTGGCATCCCCAATTTTTGTAACTCTTGCAGGTCACGCTAGAGGTTACGTTCATGAGACTCGGTCTGGACGCGTGCTAGCCACCGTAAATTTTCTAGGGGTAGGTTTTATATTTGTTGTGCAATTTTTGACTGGATCACTATTCGAAGTTTTATTAAATCTTGGTTTTTCGACAGAAATAATTTATCGGATTATATTTCTTGTTGTGGCCGTATTGCTCACTTTTGGTTTGATTTTCTATTCTTTCAGTCGCGACGTTCGTCCAACTACCATAGAAACTAAATCTTGAGTTTAATTTTCTTCTGCAAGCAAATTTCGCAATCTGTTCAGGCTGATGGCTCCTGGTATTATTTCATTATTTATTACCAGAGCTGGCGTGCCCCGTATCGCAAGTTTTTGTCCTAATTCTCGTGTGCTATTGATTATGCTAAAAACCTCTGTGTCAGTCATGTCAGCTTTTAATTTTTCGATATTTAAACCGACTTCTTTTGCAACTTTGAATATTGCACGTTCCGATATACGCCCATTCATCAGCATAAGTGATTGATGAAAATCCTTGTATTTATCTTGCTTAAGGGACGCTAATGAAGCCTGTGCTGCTGTGAAAGACACAGGGCCAAGAATTGGATATTCTTTTAATATCACTCTTAAATCTGGATTATCTTTAGTCGCTTTTATAAGAACCCTTAGCATCTTTTTGCAATAACCACATTGATAATCAAAAAATTCTACAATGCTAGTTGTTCCTTCCGGATTTCCAAGAATCATGCCGTTCGGGCTGGAAAACAGAAGCTTTTTATTTTGATCAATTTGTTTTTTTTGTTCCGTCTCAAGTTCTTCCTTTTCTTTGCTTTGTATTTTTTCTAAAGCCCTCAAAACAATCTCGGGGTTATTATTAATATATCTTTCAATCAGTGTGAAAATTTGTTCAGTTTGGTTTTTTGAAAAGGTTTTTTCTAATTTTGCTTGAGCATGAGTTTGGCTAAGTAAACTGATTAAGCAAATAGCGATTAATAAAATAAAAACTGAAGATATTTTTTGAAGATTTCGTGCCAAAAAATAAGTATTTCTGATTTTCATATTAAATTTCCAAACTAATTATTTTCGGTCTAGAACTTGCTCAACGTAGTTAATTATGTCTAATGCTCGTTGATGAGCGAACAAATCTTGTGTTAGGTTTTTCTTGGCAAACAGTGCATTTTTCAATGCGCGAGCAAAGTCTTTTCTGAGTAAGGCCTCTTCGGCTAGTGATAGCTTGGCCAGCGCTATTTTGCCGTTTCGGCCCTGAGCTATCGCTAATTGTTTCCATGTCGCTGAGGAGTCAGGTGTCATTCGAATGGCCTCTTTTAGGTATGCGAGAGCATCTTTATTCGATTTCTTCGTGTTTAGTGATAATTCCACTTTTGCTAGTTGTTGAAGTATAATCACGTCTTTGGAGAAAGAATATGCTTTTTCATAGGCACTACGTGCCAATTCCTTTTCATTTTTTTCTAGTAAGATCTGGCCTTTGAGTTCCCAAAAATATGGGTTTTCCTTTTCTAAAGTAATTAGGTGATCAAGTGCGATAATGGCTTTGGCTAAATTGCCTTCTCTATAGAAAGCTATGGCTCGAGCATATTTTGCCGTTATTGCCGTTTTTGATCGTGGATATTTTTGAAAAGTTTCCTTAGGCTTACTTAAAAAACCGGTAAGTTTAGCAATAATACGGTCATGGCGATCCCTTTTCTGAGCGTCAAGACCAGGGCTTAAGTCTGGATAGAGATTAATTTGATTTTTAACAAAATTTATACGATCGTGTGTATGGGGGTGAGTGGTGGCATACTGCGAACGCCGATCTATTACTAATGATTCTTCTTGTTCCAAAATTTTCAGAAACTCTAACATGCCGAGCGGTGATATATCCGTGGCTATAAGGTAATTTACAGCAGCTTGGTCAGCAGCATTTTCTTGGCTCCTACTAAATTTCAATAATGAATTGATTCTTGCATTTTGAGTCCCTAAGGCAGTAGCGGCAGCTACCTCACCGTTTTGAGTGGTGGCGGCAGCTAATGAACCTAAAACGAGACCAATAGCGGTAATGTTTTGGCTGTCCTCTATAGCTTCTCTTCTTCGAATTAGATGGCCCGCTGCCAAATGACCTATTTCATGTGCTAGTACTCCCAATAATTGCGAAGGAGTTTTTGTTCTCATAATTAGACCTGTATGAATAAATAGTCTCATACCAGAAGTCACGAAAGCTCCGATAGAGTCATCTTTAATTATAAATATTTTTAACGACTCGGGGTGTACACCGGCTTTCAAGAGTATAGGCTTCGCAAGGTTGTTCAAATGACCCTGGAGTTCAGCATCAATTATAAAATATTTGGCGGTGCTTTTAGCCGTTGAGAAAAGGATGGGAGAGCCAACAAGCAGAAGAACCAAAAAAAATAAGTGGATACTACGGCCTATTTTCCGAGCGATGCGAGCATTCATAAATAATTTTGTACAACTTATTAACATCATCGACAATATGGCTTTGAATTAGTTTTGTAACGCAAATGACAATAAATTTAAAAATACCTTTGGTTGACGAATTACTGAGTTTTACAGTAAAGACCTGCTAGTCAATAATCAGGATTGAGAAAATGGTATTAAAAATTGCTGATCGAGGGAAACTACCACCCTTCATTGTTATGGATGTTATGAAGGCATCTGCCGAACGAGAAGCGACTGGGGCAGATGTGCTCCATCTGGAAGTAGGTCAGCCATCCACCTCTGCTCCAAAAAAAGTACTGGAGGCAGCTAAGCTTGCTATAACAAACGATAATTTGGGTTATACGGTGGCCTTTGGCTTACCTGAACTTAGGGAGCGAATAACGCAGCATTATAAGCTCTGGTACGGTGTTGATATTTCGATTGATAGAGTGGCTGTGACCAATGGATCATCTTCAGCTTTTGTACTAAGCTTTATGGCTTCATTCAATCCAGGTGACAGAGTGGCAATGGTCGCACCAGGTTATCCGGCGTATAGAAATATCTTAACCGCCCTCGGGATAGAAACGATAGAACTTCAAGCCAATATCGAACATCGATTTCAACCCACAGTATCTCTTTTAAAAAAGATTAAGGGGAATATAGACGGTTTAATCATCGCTAGCCCCTCCAATCCAACTGGCACTATGATTGATAAACGACTTATGGAAGAATTGGCCGATTATTGCGAGTATAAGGGTATACGTCTCATCTCTGATGAAATATACCATGGGATTACCTATGGGAATACATCAGTGTCTTCTCTTGAGATAAATCCGCAAAGTTTGGTGATTAATAGCTTCTCCAAATACTTCTCCATGACGGGGTGGCGGTTAGGATGGATGATTGTTCCCGATGACTTAATTCGACCAATGGAATGTTTGTCGCAAAACTTCTTTATATCTGCTCCTACACATTCCCAATTAGCTGCGATTGCGGCTTTTGATTCTTACAATGATGCTGAGGAAAACATCAAACGGTATGCAAGAAATAGATCCATCTTAATGAATGAATTACCTTCCGCGGGCATTTCTAGTTTCGCTCCAGCTGATGGTGCATTCTATATCTATGCAGACATCTCTAATTTAACAAACTCTAGTTCTGAATTTTGTAAGGATATGCTTAATGATATAGGAGTTGCTTGTACTCCGGGGTTGGATTTTGATCCACTACGAGGAGCCTCTAGTATCCGAATTTCATTTGCCGGGAGTGAATCAGATATAATTGAGGCTTGCAAACGTCTAAGAAATTGGCTTCGATAAATTTAGTTTTGGAAACTTTCCCCTCTATTCCGTATCTCTATTCCACCAACCTTGACGCGGCTGCGCCTTATTAGCGCGTTGTTCTGTTTTTTCTTCTTCTGTAGCATCACGTTGTTTTTTTATTCTAACTACTTTGCTACTTTTAGGTTTTACCTTTGCCGTTTCTGACGCAGTTTCAAAATTTTTTTCGTCAATGCTTGATTTAGCTTGGGATGTTTTCGATATTTCGCGTTTTGAAGGAGCGGCCCCTCTCCTTGTACGTTTTTTTCTTTGCGGCTTATCTTTATCTTTTGCAGCAGTGTCAGCGTCTGCACTAGGGGGATTAGAAGGCTGTGAATATTTATCATTTTCCTGGCTCGAAACGACAATCTCGTCGTTTTCGAGTTTTTTATTGCCCTCTACCAGACTATCTCCCTCAATCTCGTTTATGTTGTTGAACTCTGCATTAGTATCTCGTTTTATTCTCCGTCTCCCACCACGTTTTCCTCTCCGTTTTTTCTTTTTTGACGGATCATTATCTTCGAGGTGTAGATCATCTTCTGCATGTATTAGCTGTTTTTCTTCAGCATTTTGAGTATTTTTAATGTTGTCGGGATTTTTTTTATTTGTTTGGTTGGTGCGTCTTCTTCGTGTCCTGTTTTTAGTATTCGACCGTTTATCTGATGACGAAAACTCTTTTCCTTGGTCAGGGATTCCTTTTTCTATATTGTTTTCCTCTGCAAGCTCGACTAGCTCTTTCAGTTGATTTTCTTTTGTTTTGTTTTCAGTTTTTTCAATTCTATGCTCAGGAACAATAAGTTTGTCGTCATGATCCAATAAAATTCTAAAGTCATACCTCCCTTCCATTTCGATTAGAACATCTCTTTTTCGATTCAAGAGATAGAAACCAATCTCGGTGGGAACGAATACTATAACTTCAGCGGCTTGTTGTTTTATACCCTCTTCCTCAAGATTCCTCAAAACTTGTAAAGCTGTAGATTCGATTGATCTTACGACACCTGTTCCTGCACAGTGTGGGCATGGTTGTGTGCTTGCTTCCATAACGCTAGGACGTAATCGTTGTCGTGAAAGCTCCATTAATCCGAATTGGCTGATACGGCTCATCTGTACTCTAGCCCGATCAGATTTCACGACATCGCGCATTGTTCTCTCTATTGCATGCTGGTTTTTATTCTCATACATATCAATAAAGTCGATAACAACTAACCCTGCTAAATCCCGAAGTTTTAATTGTCTGGCTATTTCCTCTGCCGCTTCTAAATTTGTCTTTAGGGCAGTTTCTTCAATGTTGCGTTCTTTGGTCGATCGTCCTGAGTTTACATCCACGGCTACCAAGGCTTCTGTTTGATTTAAGACGATATAGCCTCCAGATTTCAGCTGAACCGTTGGCTCATAGAGGTAGTCCAATTGTGTTTCTATTTTGAACTTGTTGAAAATTGGGACGCTGCCAGAAAACCTCTGTACACGCTTCGCGTGGCTTGGCATTAGGGTTTTCATGAATGATTTTGCGAGCTTGTAGCCTTCTTCTCCTTCGATCAGGATTTCATCTATGTCGCGAGTATAAAGGTCTCTTATGCATCTTTTTATAAGATTTGCTTCTTCATGGACTAGATAAGGCGCTGTCGATACTAATGTGGACTCGCGGATCTGATCCCAAAGTCTTATCAAATACTCGTAGTCTCTTTTGATTTCTGTTTTTGTGCGTTCACTACCAGCTGTTCGAACGATCACGGCCATTCCGTCCGGTGAATTAAGGCCTTCAACTACGTTCTTTAGCCGTTTTCGATCACTAGGGTTTATAATCTTTCGGCTGACACCGCCACCTTTTGGCGTGTTAGGCATCAAGACGCAATATCTTCCGGCTAAAGATAAATAAGTGGTTAGAGCTGCTCCCTTGTTGCCGCGCTCTTCTTTTACCACTTGGATAAGCATGATCTGTCTTCGCGATATAACTTCTTGTATTTTGTATCGCTTTGGACTTTTCTTTTTGCGTTCATTACTCTTCTTTTGCTCGGGCGCAGGTTCGTCGATTTTTAAATCCAAATGTTCGGTTGAGGAATCTTTGTCGTCGATTAACTCTTCTTTTTCTACAGTTATGGTTTCGTTAATTTCACTAAGATCTTCATGGGGGTTGTTCTCATTTAGGATTTTATCTTCGTCTGAGTTCTGTTGATCCTCGGGCAAAGCGGGGTATTCTTCGTGGTCAGTATTACCCGTATCTAGAGGTAGAGAACTTCCAATTTCTTCGGCATGCTCTGCCAATAAAGCTTCACGATCTTCCATCGGAATACGATAATAATCAGGATGTATTTCGTTGAATGCTAAGAAGCCGTGTCGGTTACCACCATACTCTACGAATGCCGCTTGGAGTGATGGTTCAACTCGTGTTACTTGTGCTAAATATATATTACCTTTTAAAGGTCTGCGTTTGGAGACTTCAAAGTCAAAATCTTCAACACGGCTTCCAGATGTTAAAACTACTCTCGTTTCTTCGCCCTGTGTAGCGTCTATAAGCATACGCTTTGTCATAAAAATTCCGCTCCCGTATCACCAAGAACAAGCTTTGATCGATAAATTTCCACAGAGGTTTAATTCGTAAGACCATTTTTGAACACCAATCATATAAATTTTGTCTTGGTAAAATTGCTGTAAATGTAATGAGGGAAAGTGATAAGCACTCACTATCCCGGCCAGATAGTGTAACGCGGCAGCCGCCAAAAAGATCTCCAATAATAGACCCAACTCTTATGTATCGGTGTTTACTGACAGCCGTGCTCTTTGTCGGGGCCGACAGCCTATAAGTCTGGATAGCGCGCATTACTGTTTAAAAAATCCTTACCTATTTTACGCAGAAAAAATCTGCGACTTATGTGAAAATACTGCATCATCTTTTATAGACTACAGTATCTTAAAGACTCGGCTTTTGATAATACTTATTTCGCACCGCTGAAACAATATTAATTAGAAAAAACTTTTTTGCTGTTCCCTAGTCAATTGGCTTGTCGAGAATAGTTATTCTGGGGTTGTGCGATGAGGATTAAAATTGTGTTAGGAAACCGACTCCCCTAGACTGCAAGGTATCAAGTGCTGAAGGTCAAAACATATTGTGTTTAAGCTTAGAGATAATCTAATAAAATTACTCCTTTTTTTCGCAATGTTTTATGTTACAATTAACGGGCTATCATTAACCGGAATGAATAACGGTTTTGCTCAATCTTCACATAAAAATGTCCTTTCAGTAATAAAGAATCTCCGATTAGGGGTGCACGAGGCTAAGACCAGGATAGTGATGGACGTTAAAGGTCCTATCACCTATAGATATTTCTTGCTGGCAAATCCGTACAGGTTGGTCTTGGATATGCTGGAAGTTGATTTTGAACTCAATCCTGCACCAAGAAATTCTACAGGCGGTGTTCTGGGCTACAGATTTGGACTGCTTAAGCCCGGCATCTCTCGCGTCGTTGTTGATTTATCAAAACCATTTCTTGTTGACAAACATTTCATAATAAAACCTGGAGCCAAACCACAGAACAGGTTGGTTATTGATCTAATACCGACAACGAGAAGCAAATTTTTGGCCTACGTGAGAAAGTCAAGAAACCAAGAGGTAGTGGGGCTACCGAAGTTAAAATCAGAAGAACAAAAACAACAAACAGCTCAGGAATTTAAAAAAAAATCTCCTCAGGAAAAAATATCAAAATCTAAGATAATTGTTTTGGACCCTGGGCACGGGGGCGTGGACCCTGGTGCAATTGGCATTCAAGGTACTTACGAAAAAAGAATTGTTTTGATGGCTGCCAAATCAATAAAAAAAATATTATCAAAATCTGGCCGCTACGAGGTAATTTTAACAAGAAAATCTGATAGGTTTATACCTTTGAGAAACCGGGTGGCTATCGCGCGTCATTCGCAAGCAGACTTATTCATATCGTTGCATGCAGATTCTATCAAAAATGGTGCAGTCCGCGGCGCCACTGTTTACACTTTATCTGAAAATGCATCTGATAGGGAGGCAGCTCAATTAGCTGAGAGAGAGAATAAATCAGATCTTATAGCTGGGATTGATCTCAATGCAGAATCAAAGGAAGTTACAGATATACTTATTGATTTGGTGCAACGCGAAACAATGAACCAGTCAGCGGTTTTTGCAGGTGCCGTAGTTCAGGAAATTACAAAGAAGATCAAGACACACCGCAGGCCTCATAAATTTGCTGGATTTGCGGTCTTGAAGGCGCTAGATATACCCTCGATTCTGCTGGAAATGGGATATTTATCAAATATCGAAGACGAGACCCTATTAAACACTAATTTGTTTCAGAAAAAACTAGGTCTTGCCATTTTGCAAGGATTAGACCGGTATTTTTTTAAGGGTCAAACTTTCAAGTATTAATGTAAAACGCTATGTATATTTTTAGTTTGTGGTCGAAGTTTTAGAAAAAATGCACCGATGTTAAAAGACGATTGTTTCAACAAAAATTGTTAGCTCTACTTCATAAAAAAGGTTTCTGATGCGCTGGATGATTTATGGCTTTTCGTTTTTTCTTCTTTTAGGCTCCGTGGGTGCAGGGACAATAGCTTTCTTGCTTTATAAATATGGAAAGGGACTTCCAGATTACGGACAGCTGGCCAATTACAAACCGCCCGTTGTCACAAGAGTCCATAGCGGTGATGGCAGACTATTAGCAGAGTACGCAAAAGAACGCAGAGTTTTTATTCCCGTGAGCGTGATGCCTAAACTTTTGATTAAGGCTTTTCTATCATCTGAAGATAAGAATTTCTTTGAGCACAGCGGAATAGACCCCGTCAGTTTAATGAATGCTGCAATCAATAATCTTCTAAACATCTACAAAAATAAGCGCCCAAGGGGTGCTTCCACAATCACGCAACAAGTAGCAAAGAACTTCCTCTTATCGAATGAACTTTCTTTGGAACGGAAAATTAAAGAGGCAATACTTGCATTTAGAATTGAAAAGGCTTTTTCTAAGAATAGAATTTTAGAACTATACCTAAACGAAATCTATTTAGGAATGGGTTCTTACGGGGTCGCGGCCGCGGCGCTAAATTATTTTGATAAATCGTTGGACGAATTAACTGTTGAGGAAGTGGCATATCTAGCTGCTCTGCCAAAAGCTCCAAATAATTACCATCCAGTTAGGAGAAAGAGTGCAGCTACAGCTCGCAGAAACTGGGTGATTCAGAAAATGCATGAGAATGGATTTATCTCTAAAGCTACTATGGAAATAGCACAATCGATAGAGCTCAAAACGAAGCCTAGATCTGAAACCGAATTTGTAGATGCTAAATATTTTGTCGAAGAGGTGCGTAGGAAACTTGTTTCAAAATTTGGAAGCACACGATTATATGGTGGTGGATTATCTGTGCGCACGTCAGTTGATCCTGCTTTACAGGAAATTGCAGACCAAGCTCTCCAAGATGGTTTAATCTACTATGATAGCCGGCACGGTTGGCGTAAGCCAATTGCTAGTATCGATGTTGGGCCTGACTGGGACAAAAAGCTTAGTGAAATTGAAACACCTAAAGGTGCGCTGCCAGGATGGAAGCTAGCAGTTATTTTGGATGTAGGCATTGACAGCGCTAAACTTGGGTTAAGAAGTGGCGAGATAGGTTTTATAGAGAATCAAGACATTGGGTGGAAGCACGAGTGGCGTAAAAATCAAAAAACAGGTCGCCGTTTGAAACAATTAGGTGATTTTGTGGATCGCGGTAGCGTGGTTTTAGTCGAAGCGGTTAATAAACATGAAAGTTTGTACAAATTACGTCAGGTTCCTCAAGTAAACGGAGCTTTAATAGCCCTTGATCCCCATACCGGTCGTGTGCTTGCAATGACTGGGGGTTGGAATTTCGACTCTTCGGAATTTAATAGAGCAACCCAAGCATTTAGACAACCAGGTTCTGCATTCAAACCATTTGTTTACCTGGCGGCACTTGATAGAGGTTATAGCCCTGCTACAAGAATACTTGATGCGCCATTCGTAATCGATCAGGGACCTGGTCTCGGAAAATGGAAGCCAGCAAACTATACAAAGAAATTCTATGGTCCCAGTGCTATGCGAATAGGGATTGAAAAATCTCGCAACCTTATGACGGTAAGATTGGCTCGAACTATAGGTATGAAGGCCGTTGCAAACTATGCTTATAAATTTGATATCATGGCAAATATGCCAGAACAGTTGTCAATGTCGCTTGGAGCCGGCGAAACAACGCTTATGAAACTTACAGCTGCGTATGCTATGTTAGTTAACGGTGGAAAACAAATTAGGCCAACGTTTATTGATCGTATACAAGATCGGAATGGTAAGACGATATTCAAACAAGAAGAACGAATTTGTTCTGCGTGTAATGCAAAATTTCAATCCCGGTCACTTGTTCCTCAAGTGCCGGACTTACGTGCGCAAGTAGTAAATTCAACATCAGCTTACCAAATGGTAAGAATGCTTGAGGGCGTCGTAAAGCGCGGGACAGGGCGAAGAATAGCAGAAATCAAAAAGCCTCTTGCAGGGAAAACAGGTACAACAAATAGTAACTTCGACACATGGTTTATAGGGTTTACCCCAGATTTAGCTGTTGGTGTTTATGTGGGTTTTGATAAACCGCGCACTCTTGGGCCTAGAGATACAGGTTCAAATGTTGCTGCACCAATTTTCAAAAGTTTTATGGAGCAAGCCTTAAGTGGGGTGCCGGTCACACCCTTTCGAGCCCCTCCTGGAATTTTGCATGTGAGAATAGACCCAAGCACTGGAAATTTAGCCACAAAAAGAAGCTCTGAGATAATCACAGAGGTATTCAAAGCAGGAAATGAACCAGACGGTATCAGTAGAGTTTTGGATGGAGGCTATACGGGAGACTGGAAACTTGGTGATAGATTGCCTTTAAAATTAAATCCCGCCCCCTCAAGGGGTGGCCAGGGAATTTATTAACCACTATATTTGGTTCTTTGATTTTAAATTTTGCGAGGGTTGTTATGCGATCGGAATTAGGGTCTTTAGTTGAGGGAATTACAGCGTCAGTTGCCTTGCTTCGGAGGCATCTTTGACTGGGATAAGGCTAATCTGAGACTAGAGGAGTTAGACGCAATAACCTCTGACCCAGCTCTATGGGAAAAACCTGAAAGTGCCCAAGCGCTAATGCGTGAACGAACATTGCTCGAAAAAAAAATAAATGACCTAAACGCATTTTTGACCCAACTCGACGATATAATATTATTGATAGAAATGGGTGAAGCGGAGAGTGATGAAGAAACTATAGTGGAGCAGCATGAGGCTCTTAAGCAACTTTCTATAGAAGTAGAAAAACAACAGTTGCTGGCGTTGCTTTCAGGCGAAGCCGATATAAATGATTGCTTTTTAGAAATACATGCAGGTGCTGGTGGAACTGAAGCACAGGATTGGGCGGAAATGTTGTTGCGGATGTATGTCCGCTGGTGTGATAAGCATGGTTTTAAGGTAGAATGCATTGAAGAAAGCGCAGGTGACGAGGCAGGTCTTAAGTCCGTTACTATCAAAATTTTAGGTGAAAATGCTTACGGGTGGCTTAAAACCGAGAGCGGAGTTCACCGCTTAGTTAGGATATCGCCTTTCGATAGCTCAGCCCGGCGACACACAAGTTTCAGCTCGGCATGGATATATCCTGTAATCGACGACTCAATCAGCATAGAAATTGAGGACAAGGATTTAAGGGTTGATACTTACCGCGCATCAGGAGCTGGGGGACAGCATGTTAACAAAACTAATTCAGCCATAAGAATTACTCATCTCCCAACCGGTGTTGTGGTTCAATGTCAAAATGATAGGAGCCAGCACCGCAACAGAGCAACGGCTATGGATATGCTTCGCGCCCGATTATACGAACTAGAGCTTAGGCAACGTGAAGAGAGAGCTAATGAGGTAGAGGCAGGGAAGACGGAAATCGGATGGGGTCATCAAATAAGATCATACGTTTTGCAACCATACCAATTAATCAAGGATTTGCGCACAAACGAGGAAACTTCAGATACTCAGGCTGTTTTGGATGGAGATATTGATCGGTTTTTAGAAGCCTCTTTGGCTACTAAACTAAATGGTGAAGGGATATGAAGCGAACCTTTTTTAAAGATTCCTTCTGGATGTGTTGATATTATAAAAAAAAAGTGATCTTGTTCGCAAGATTGAACTGTTCTGCTTCGTAACTGTATACATGCAGCTTTTATTTTGGTGGTTGTGATGGGGTCCTACACAGAAATATATCAATTGGCTTTAGACAAACCGGAGGAATTTTGGGCCGCAGCTGCAGATGAGTTGGTGTGGCAAAAGAGATGGGATAAAATTCTTGATGAGACCAATTCCCCATTTAATAACTGGTTTTCTGGAGGCAAAATAAATACCTGCTATAATGCGCTGGACCGCCATGTAGACGAAGGGAACTCCAGTCGGCTAGCATTGATTTATGATAGCCCTGTCACCGACGTTAAGCAAAAAATAACTTATTTAGAATTGAGGGATCGGGTAGCTAGTTTTTCAGGTGTTCTGAGAAAATATGGAGTGGAGTACGGCGATAGAGTCTTAATTTATATGCCAATGATACCAGAAACTGTTATCGCGATGTTAGCGTGCGCGCGGATTGGAGCAATTCACTCGGTAGTTTTTGGGGGATTTGCTTCAAATGAATTAGCGAAGAGAATTGATGACGCAAAACCAAAAGTAATTGTCTCTGCCTCATGCGGAGTAGAGCCGGGCCGAATAGTAGAATATAAACCATTATTGGATAATGCGCTAAGAGTATCAAGTAGCGAACCAAATCATTGCATTATCTTTCAAAGAGAGATGCATGAGGCAGCATTAATCGACAGGAGGGATATTGATTGGCACGATGCGCATGACAAAATTACATCTGTTGATTGTGTTGAGGTGGAGGCTACCGATCCAGTTTACATTCTATACACGTCGGGCACCACGGGTATTCCTAAGGGGGTTGTGCGCCCAACGGCGGGGCATCTTGTTTCTTTGAAGTGGTCTATGAAAAGTATATACGATGTTGATCCGGGAGATGTTTACTGGGCGGCCTCTGACGTAGGCTGGGTGGTTGGACATTCTTACATCGTATATGCCCCACTTTTTCATGGCTGCACCAGTATCTTGTATGAAGGGAAACCAGTAGGTACACCAGATGCCGGGGCGTTTTGGAGAGTTATCTCTGAACATCAGGTAAATTGTATGTTTACCGCGCCAACGGCAATTAGAGCTATTAAAAAGGAAGATCCATATGGCAAATTAGTCAAAAAATACAATCTAAATTGCCTTCGGTCGCAATTTCTAGCGGGAGAAAGGTGTGACCCGGATACGCTAGAATGGACCAAAAACATACTAAATGTTCCTGTCATTGATCATTGGTGGCAGACGGAAACAGGATGGCCGATAGCTTCTAACTGTCTTGGGATAGAACAAATGGATATAAAGCCAGGCTCACCTACTTGTGCTGTGCCTGGTTGGAAAATAGATGTGCTCGATGAGTCCTCGAAACCTGTTCCGACAGGAGAAATAGGAGCGATCTCCCTAAAATTACCTTTGCCACCAGGTTCCTTGCGCACCCTTTGGCAGAATGACGAACGTTTTGTAGATAGTTATTTAACAACGTATCCAGGTTACTACGAAACAGGGGATGCTGGTATTATAGACGAGGATGGCTATCTGCATATTTTATCAAGGACTGACGATATAATTAATGTTGCTGGCCACCGTTTATCTACGGGAGGCATGGAACAAGTTCTTGCAGAGCATAAGGACATTGCAGAATGCGCGGTTCTCGGTGTGAACGATCAATTGAAAGGCCAAATCCCATTGGGCCTTATCGTTTTAAAAGACGGTACCAACACCGAACACTCTGAAATAATAGAAGATGTAATAGAAATGGTGCGAACAGAGATCGGTCCCGTCGCTGCCTTTAAAGTGGCGACTGTTGTAAAGAGATTACCAAAAACCAGATCAGGAAAAATATTGCGGGGAATTATTCAAAAAATTGCTGACTCTGTAGACTATGACATGCCTGCTACCATTGATGATCCCGAGATATTAAATGAAATAAAAGAATCACTAAAAAAAATAGGCTATGCTAAACAATAAATTTTCATTTCGCCGCAAAATTTTATGGATTGCATTTACCGAAAAATAGATTAGCTTGCAAGGACCTATGAGCGTCTGGGAGGTTTTGCGGCATGCTCGACAAAATCCATAATTTACCGACCATTATCGACATAATTTTAATTCCTGATTTTTCCCTTATGGCGTTTTCGTCTGCTATAGAACCTTTGCGCTTAGCGAATAGATTAGCAGACAGAAAATTATATGGTTGGAGGGTGGTTAGCGTTGATGGAAACTCTGTTGTTTCCAGCAATGGTGTGGAGATTGTTCCATCTGGCGGTCTAAATATAATCCAAAAACCCAAATTGATTTTTGTAATTTCTGGATATGGTGTGCAATTCTATAATAACGACAAACTTTTTTCTTTTTTGAGAAAGTCTGCTCGTGAAGGAGTTATCCTTGGCGCATTCTCTACGGGGTCATATGTTCTAGCGAAGGCCGGTCTGCTGAGAGACAGAAGATGTACAATTCATTGGGAAAACTTGGAATCGTTTAAGGAAGTTTTCCCAGATATCGAGGTTTCTTCTGATATTTATGAAATTGATAGAGATCGAATTACTTGTTCGGGTGGAACCGCTGGTTTAGATATGATCTTGTATTTGATTAGAAAGCAACATGGTGAGACATTGGCGGCTGAAATTTCAGATCAGTTTATCCACGACCGGATTAGAGAACCCCATAGCAAACAGAAAATGGCATTAAGAATGCGTTTGGGAGTGGCTCATCCAAAGCTAGTCGGAGTTGTTGAGGAAATGGGGCTAAACCTTGAAGACCCGTTAAGTCAGAAAGAACTAGCCATTAAAGCAGGAATATCCACGCGGCAACTAGAGCGCCTATTTAGCAAATATATGGGGCTTACCCCAACTAGATATTATCTTAATCTGCGCCTAAATAGGGCAAAGCAACTTCTTGATCAAACCAATATGTCTATACTCTCGGTCGCTTTGGCATGCGGTTTCATTTCTGCCAGCCACTTCTCCAAGTGTTTTAAAGAGTATTATGGCCGGACAGCGCGGGAAGATCGTAACGAGCGGTACAAAACCTACAGGCAAACCGAGATGTTAGAGGTTGTTAATTGATGTTTTTCTATGGAAGTTCTGATATTGACCCCACTTGTTGATGGGACGATGTAAGCTCTCCGCCAGCTTTAACGATAGCATTGTCCAAGTCTTGTTGTTGACATAAACCTAATAAAACTGGATGCCGAGCTGTAATCTGGCTAGAATTCCAGTGGGTACGATCACGCACTTTATTGATCGTATCTTTAGTTGTGCCAACTAACCGATTAATTTGTGAATCTTTTAACTCGGGATGGTGTTTTAACAGCCATGCTATTGCATCAGGTTTATCGCCTCGCTTTGAAATAGGTACGTATTTTGGTCCCCTACTTTTATTAGTTGGCTTTGGCAAGTTACTTTTTTGTAATTCCAAGCGCGCTGATGGGTCCGCTGCACATCTTTGGATTTCGTCCCTGGAAAGTTGGCCGTTTGCTATGGGATCGAAGCCCTGCATCCCTATTCCTACTTCACCGTCGGCAATTGCTTGAACTTCGAGCGCATGTAGTTGGCAAAATTCAGCAACTTGCTCAAATGTCAGAGCAGTATTCTCGATCAGCCATACTGCTGTAGCTTTAGGCATCAAAGGTTGCGTCATGGAACTTCCTCTTTTCACGATATTCGATTTCAATTAACCCGATATGCACTATTATAATGATATTATCAAGTTTCGAAACTCGAATAGTGGCAACGCTTAAATAAAAAAAAATGGAAAAAATTTATGAAAGCTAATAAATAAATTTTTTCTTGTTCTTAAAGGGTAACTCTATGGTATTTGAAGATTTAGAACCGCAAAAGGGTGAGTTAAAACCAAAAGACCTAACAAACTGGAATATTGAAGAGCTAGAGCAATATATTGCTAATATGAAGCTTGAAATAGCTCGTGTGAAAACAGTGATTAAAAATAAAAGACGTGTTTCCAAAGATGCAGGAAGTTTATTTAAACAGTGAATTTTCAACCGAGCTTTGATTGTTTCGAATTATAAAAGTTTTCCCATAGTAGCTTTTAGAGGGAGCACTTTTTGTTTAATAAAGAAAATATTTAGAATAAAAAATATCATGGAGATTGATTGTGCACGACCCGGTATTCTTTGACGACTTAAGTGTAGGGGATACCTTTAGTAGTATTTCAAAAACAATTACAGAGACGGAAATCATCGAATTTGGATGGAAGTATGATCCGCAGCCATTTCACATAAGCAAACCAGATGCATTGGCTTCAAATTTTGGAGCACTGATAGCCAGTGGCTTTATGACCGCCGCAATAAGTTTTCGTTTATTATGTCAGTCGAATGGTTTCCAAACGACAAGTTTAGGTTCTTACGGATTAGATGAATTGCGATGGTTAAAACCGGTCAAACCAGATGATACAATCAGAGTATCTATGGAAATAGAAGACCTTCGCCGTTCAAAGTCTCGTCCGGAATCTGGTATTGCGACGTGTTATTTTAAAACGATTAATCAAAAAAGCGAGATTGTAATGACTATGAAGAGTGCTTGGATACTTAAATGCAGGATATAATGAGCACAAGCGGTTCCGGGTTTTAGGAAAATATTAATGAGTAAAATAGATGAAAGTGAAAAAGTTTCGCAAGTTAGCAGTCGTAGACTTTTTGCATTGGGAAGATTGGTGCTGCTATTTGTTCTAGCAATAGCTCTAGTCTACTGGCTCTTTGGGTGGATTAAAGGCTCGTTTTTTTATGTTCATGAAACTGATGCAAGGGTGATGGCAGACCTAATCACAATAAGTAGTGAGGTTGAAGGTAGGATTGTTAGACGTTTTGTATCAGAAGGCAATAATATTAAAAAAGGAGATCCCTTAATTCAAATAAACTCTCGCTTAATTGATCTAAAAATCCAACAAATCAAAGCTGAGTATAGGACAAAAAAAGCCGAGTTATCCAAGACATCGGCGGAACACGATATGATAGCCGGCCAAATTGAAGCTAAAATAGAAAGTGAAAATGCAAAATTATTAGAGGCGCGAGCGAATAAAAGAATGTTCGATCATGAAGTGGATTTTCTAAAAAAAGACTTTGCACGTGTAAAAAAACTTTTAAAGAAAGGGGCCATAAGCCGTTCAAAACTCGAACGAGTAGAAACAAACTTTCGTAAAGCCGAGCAGCAACTTATAGCGGCAGAAAAAACCGTCATTGCATCGGAAGCGCGCATTGGGCAGGCAGAAGCAGATAGAAAATTGTTAGATGTTAAAAATGCTGAAAAGAAATCTCTTGAGGCAAGACTTTTAGAAATTCAAGCGAAGATGGCCCGAGAAGTAGAAGTGGCAAAACAGTTTCAAATAACAAGCAATATGGATGGAGTGGTTGGGAGAACACTGGTAAACGACGGGGAAGTAGTTTCGAAAGGACAGAGACTATTGGTGCTTCATAGCCCAGAGAAAATTTGGGTGGAGACCAATATTCGAGAAACTGATATTAGCAGATTGAAATTGGGTCAACGAGTTGAGATAGAAGTGGATGCTTATCCAGACGAACAGTTTGAAGGCACGATAAGTAGAATAGGGAATGCTGCGACCAGCCAGTTTGCTATTTTGCCGAAATTAAATGAGGCAGGCAGCTTTACCAAAGTCACCCAAAGACTGCGGGTTAGGATAGAAATTGATCAAAGGCAGAGCATGCTGCGCCCTGGGATGATGGTCGAGGTATTTATCAAAGCAAATGATTCTCCGTTTGGAAATTTTTTAAAGAATTAACTCGTAAACAGACTAAACTATGAAAAAAATAAATCCATTAGGTCTTACAATAACAGCAATGATTGCGATGATTGCGATGATTATGACCTCTACGATGGTAAACGTTGCAATACCTAATATAATGGGTGCATTTGGAGTTGGGCAAGATCAAGCTCACTGGATATCCACCGGCTTTCTATCAACCATGACAGCCGGCATGTTATTAAATGGTTGGTTAGTAGCTACGTTTGGGCCGCGAAATATATTTATAGCTTCCTTAACTTTTTTTTCTATTGCGGGCGTTCTTGGGCAATATGTGTCGAGTTTTGAGGCTGCCGTTCTGGCAAGGTTTGCGCAAGGGTTGTGTGCAGGAATAATTCAACCGCTTGCATTAAGTACTGTTTATCTTGCTTATCCGCCCGCCCAACGCGGCGTTGCCATGGGGTGGTTTGGCTTAGGAATAGTTTTTGGCCCTACAATAGGTCCTTTTTTGGGCGGCCTGATTATAGATCAATTTGAATGGAGGTTGCTATTCTCAGCAACTGTACCAATCATGGTGGTCGCTGCCTTCATGGCATCAATCTTCATGCCTGGCCGTGACCCAGATACAAAGCCCGTTTCATTAAACGTAATCAGTTTTATTCTTATTTTTACCTCTATAATGTTATTTTTAAATGGGATAAGTAGTGGGCAGCAAAATGGTTGGAATACGGACTCCGTTTTTATAATGCTTTTTGGGGCCATTGTGGCGCTCATCATTTTTTTAATCAGAGAGTTGAAGAGCAAATCTCCGCTCTTACAATTGAGATTGTTCCGTTACAGAAATTACGTAGCTTCGGCACTCATAGCGTTTATATTTGGGGCAGGCATGTTCGGCTCTTTATATATTATTCCGGTTTTAGTCCAAACTATTCAGGGGTTCTCGGCTTTCAAGGCGGGTCTAATGCTGTTACCTGGGGGTATTGTTTCGATGATCGTATTCCCAATAGCAGGGAGGCTTTCTACAGCAGTCGATCCATCTCATACAATAGCTGTAGGATTAGCTATCTTTGGCTTATCGTGTTGGCTTTTAGCGGACATAGGGATGTTGACTGGCTTTTGGGTTATAGCACTGTTGGTTGCATTTGGAAGAATAGGATTGGGTTTAGTCATGCCATCTTTAAACTTAAGCAGCATGAACTCAGTTCCTGGAGATTTAGTTCCGTATGCTGCTGGTACGCTCAACTTCATACGAATGACAGGTGCTTCGATCGGAGTGAGTGTGCTTGCTATTATTATTGACTATAGAACCATTGGACATGGAGCTGATCTACTTACAACACAAACACCTGATAATACCCCAACAGTTGAAACACTACGCATGATTAGTCAAAAACTCTCTCATCTTGGTTTGAGTGCGGATGAGGGATCACTGGCAGCAATATCGTACTTTAAGGCACTTCTCTCGTTGAAAGCACAAGAATTAGCATTTCAAGAGGGCCACGTAGCTTTATGCATATTGTTTATGCTAGGTGTTATTGCCACCACATTGTTATTCCGCAGAAAGTCAGATAATTAACTCGACTTAAATTAATCCAGCTCTGGGCTTTCCCCCTCTGGAAGAGGAACCTGAAACGCGTTTAAAGTCATTGATATCAGGGTATAATACCCTAGTATACCGACCAAGTCGACAGTACCTTCCTCCCCAAACTCGTTGACTGCGGCAGCGTAAGTTTCATCATTTATACGATGGTCGCGGTGCAATTGTGTAGCAAATTCATAAATAATTTTTTCTGACTCAGTATTAAAACTTGGAACACTACGTTGTCGAATAGCCTCCACCAAATCAGGATCTAAACCTGCTTCTAAGCCGATTTTTTTATGCGCATACCATTCAAACTCCGCCCCCCAAAATCTACCAGTAATTAATATAGCTAATTCACTTAGGTGTGTCGGTAGAGACGTTTCATACCTGCAAAACTGACCAAGCCTCTGTGCTTTATCCGCTAGGTTAGGACTTGTCAGCCAAACCCGAAGTGGGCCCTGTAGTTTTCCCCTTGGGCCCGCGACTATTTCGTCCCGGATCTTTTTTTGCGTTGTTGTCATTTCATCATCTGAAAGCTCTTTTATGCGCATAATAGTTTCCTTTAATAACCTCTTGCTGTTTCTTTCCTAGCTAATCCATCATATAGATCAAGCATACGTTCACGCCAATCAGTAATTGGGTCGTGCTCTTCTAAAATGTCAAAGGAGCTTGTTATTCGAGCCCACATCATTGCACCAAATACTGAATAGTCAGCAAATGATGCTTGTGTTCCACCAAGAAAAGGACTTGACTCTAACACTTTCCTGACAGGAAATAGCGTTCGCTTTAGTAAGGTTCTTGTTTCTTCTCTATTCGCCACAATTTTTTCCAGCGACATTCCAAATCGCTCCTCGCGAGAGCGGCGAAAATATTCCCTATCATTTGGGTCAATGACATCTAGAATATCTCTCACTACGCATTTAGCTACCAAAGGGTGAATTTGGCTATCTACCCAACTGGAAACAAATTTTTCATTGGCTTTATCGGTTGGACTAGAAAACAGTGATTGTTGATTTGTATAATTATTCTCAAGGTATTCGGCAATTCTCCAACTATCCGATATTATCGCGCTATTGTCCTGTATCACCGGAACTAACTCTTGCCCAGAAAACCTTAATCTATCTTTTTGAGAAAATTTTACCAATTCAACCTCAGTATGTTCCTCCATATCCAGATGCGCTAGCGACATTCGTACTCGCCAACCGAATGGACTAAAGCGTTTATTATCTGCACCGGAAAGGTCGTAGAACTTCATATTACGTCCATTAAGAATAATTAGCTTTTGATAGTTTTTGAATTAGAGAGTTGTAGAGTTTACTTCAAAGTTAAGCATTTACCTAGGTTAAACAAAAATCTCTGTAGTGCATTTTAAAATAATCTACAATGTGTTGAATGGTTCCGTAGTGTGCGAAACCATGCTCGACTGAGTTATCCTTAAGAAACAAATCATTTTGGTGCGCATCTTTTGTTCAGAATTAATGTCTTTCAACCATTCAAAGTGAAAAGTTTTCGATTTCAGTGGGCAGCAGACCTGATGACCTCATGGGCATTTGAAATGGAAATCTTGATTTTAGGTTGGTATGTGATTGTTGAGACACAATCAGTACTCTCGCTTACCCTTTTTGCGTCACTCCAATGGCTGGGTACCCTCTTGGCGCCATATCTCGGTGCGTTGGGGGATAGACTAAGTCGCCGAACCTTACTTTGTTCCCTCAGATTAATTTATTTAGTTCTGAGCCTTGCGCTAATGACGCTGGCGCTAACACAAGCATTGGAGCCTATGCACGTTTATGTGGTCAGTTTGTTAGCTGGTTTAGTTAAGCCATCGGATCTCGTGATGCGGAATGGGCTCATTGGCGATACAATTTCAGACTCTAAACTGATGTCGGCTATGGGTCTGTCACGTACTACAATGGATACAGCACGAATAATAGGTGCTCTTTTTGGTGCTGGACTATTTTCTCTTTTTGGGCTGGGTGTGGCATACATTATGGTCAGTTTGTTTTATGCAATTAGTTTTCTTTTGACACTTGGTGTCTCTGGCATAAAAACCAATCCCGTGGGGTTAAATGGAAAAATACAAGACTCAGTATTTTTTAATTTAAAAAAAGGTCTTATCTATGTCTGGAGAACCCCAGCTTTATTAGCAGCAATGTGGTTAGCGTTTCTTGTAAATTTAACAGTGTTTCCAGTGAGCCATGGCATTTTGCCGTATGTAGCAAAAAGTATTTATCAAGTTGACGAAAGTGGGCTTAGCCACTTAGTCGCTTCATACGCTTTTGGAGCCCTTCTGGGCTCAATTACAATGGTCTTAATTAAGTTAAAGAAAAATTCCGCACGTTTTATGATAATTAATATTTTTCTAATGCATCTGCTTATAATTGTCTTTGCCCACATTGAAACTAAACTCGGTGGTCAAATCCTTTTATTTTTCTCCGGTTTTATACAAAGTCTGGCTATGATTTCTCTTGTGGTAACCCTTCTAGCTGTAGCTAGTGAAAAGTTTCGTGGGTTGGTAATGGGAGTTCGAATGATGGCGGTCTATGGTCTTCCTTTGGGCTTAATGTTTTCGGGATATCTGATTGAATACTTAGGTTATGATTGGAGTGTGATGCTGTACGGGGTCATCGGCTTGATATTAAGCGCATTAGTAACTTTAAAATGGCGAAATGATATCCTAGTTGAGCGATGAAAATTGAAGCACTCAGCTATTTTTTAGGTTCAGAACTTTCCTTAACTTGTTGAGTATATCGGATTGGCTTTCATCGGAAAAACTGTCTGCTACATATCTATCAGGCCGCACTAAAATAATTTGATCCCGATGAGCCCAGATTCTGTGTAATAAAACATCCGCTTTAGGTAAGAGGTGTGTAACACAATGCAACATTTTGGATTTCGTTCTGCCCATAAAAATAATTTTTAGTTTTTCTTTATTGAAAAGAATTTTGCTAACGCCAATTGCCTTTTCGATAAGACGCTCATCCTGAATAATTATCGCAAAACCGTTTCCTAAAAAATCGTCGAGCCGTGATACTTTTGTGTCTGAGTTTTCAAGGATAACTTGCGGTAACATTTGGCCAACTAATGATCCGGAAAACTTTTGGCTGTCTAAATCTAGAAAAGCACCATTTTTATAGTGAGGATGTGGTTTAAATTTCATCGAAACAATGTAATCTCGTGCGGCCGGAAATCTATCTAACCATTGAACAAGCTTATTTCTAAATTCGATATCCTCTTCTGCTTGAGGCATAACAATATACCTCATTGCTATTGCCAAGTCTATCATGGCTCGTGTGGGCTCCCGTCTTTCTAGTTCATAGGAATCTAAAAGTTTTTCTGATGCCTCTTCTTTCAAAACAAGGCTCAATTTCCAAGCTAGATTGTGAGCATCCCGCAAACCATTATTTAATCCTTGTCCTGAAAATGGAGGC
>NZGS01000007.1 GCA_002690995.1 Rhodospirillaceae bacterium | reverse complement strand
CCATCGAACAAAGGAACTACGAGGAACAGCTTAGACCTACTAGGACAAAAACCCAGATAAACTGGTGTTTTTTGAAGCCCGCAAGTCTAATTTGGAATATGTAGGAATTACAAGTGGCGGAGGGAGCGGGATTCGAACCCGCGTTACCTTTCGGTAAACACGCTTTCCAAGCGTGCGCCTTAAGCCACTCGGCCACCCCTCCAAATCGGCTCGCAGATTAGCTGCACATATCAGTTAATGCAACGGTTATAGCTTAGGATCAATATTTAAAAAGTTTTTGCAGAATTTCTTTTATGATAAATTCGTTTAAATATAGAATAAGTGCGGTCGTTTTAGGAGCAGACATGCGACGCTGCTTAAGGCTCTTTGGGCAAGGGTTGGTATTCTCAGGCATTTTTCTAAGTCTTTGGGACGTTGTCTGTTGGTTATTATTTGGTAGTTTTTCTATCCCAGACATCGGATCCCTTTGGTACAGGTTCCACGCCGAAAGTTTATTGTTGCTGGAGCCGGCGGTTTCGAGGTATGCCCATCCGAATTTATGGGATCCGATTATTCTCGAAATTCTCATAGCGCCAACAGGATTAGTATTATTTCTTTTTGGTATTTTGATTATAATTATGACTAAATTATTTAGTCGAAACGGTGTAAAAAGGCGTTTTTCATCTTAGTTTAGCTGCATGCAACTAATAAAAGGATACCAAGTCAAAACATGAAATTTCTTAAAAGATTAATTCCATTCCGAAAGCGCGATCCTCAAGTCTCAGTCATTCGGTTATCAGGCATTATTGGCAGTGCGGGCAATTTTAATCGGGGCCTTAATTTAAAAGGTGTTGAATCGAACATAGAAGCAGCTTTCGATCAGAAAAACGCATCTGCTGTTGCACTAATCATTAACTCGCCCGGCGGGTCTCCGGTTCAAGCGGACCTTATCCAAAAACGGATACGCGATCTCGCTGATGAAAAAGATAAACCAGTTTTTGTATTTTGCGAGGATGTAGCTGCTTCGGGGGGATACTGGATAGCACTTGCAGCAAATGAGATATATGCCAACGCCAGCTCAATCATAGGTTCTATAGGTGTTGTTTCTGCGGGGTTTGGGTTTACTGAGGCCATTAGTAAAATCGGTGTCGAGAGAAGAATATACTCAACGGGTGACAAAAAGGGAATGTTGGATCCTTTTCAGCCAGAAAATTCTGATCACGTAGCTCACCTAAAATCCCTGCAAGGTGAAATCTTTCATTTATTTCAGGACTGGGTAAAATCAAGAAGAGGTGCAAAATTAAAAGGCTCTCCAGAGGAACTATTCAGTGGAGCTTTCTGGACCGGAATAAAAGCAAAAGAGCTAGGTTTAATAGATGGATTGGGAGATATGAGAACGATAATGCGAGAGCGTTTCGGAGAGAATGTTAAATTCAAAATTTTTGAAAAAAAGGCCGGCTTCTTATCCCGTTTTGGATTATCGGGTAAAATAGAGAGTGGCTCAGCAAGCGCACTCATAGATAATTTTTTAGACGGTATTGAAGCTCGCGCACTTTGGAATAGATTTGGGCTATGAAATTAGCCCAACCAGAAAATTTTGTTTAATTTTCAAGGCCCTTTATAGGGGGATACGCGGTATAATGAGTAGTCATTTAGTTGTGGTTGGTGGCGGGCAGTCAGGCTTCTCCTTGATATCAAAATTACGCTCGTTGGGGGACACGCGTTCTATATCCTTAGTTACTGCGGAAAAATATCCCCCTTACCAAAGACCACCGCTTTCAAAGAAATACTTAATCGGCGAGACGCAATCTAAGCGCTTATTATTGAGGCCCACTAAATGGTATGACGATCAATCAGTATCTCTATACCGGCAAAATAAAGTGAGTTCTATTGACATTCAAAACAAGAGCTTACTTCTGGCAAGCGGTCAATCTATTTCGTATTCGAGTTTGGCTCTGACAACAGGATCTGAGGCGATCAGGTTGCCTGACTCAATGGGAGGCAATCTTGATGGTGTTCATACATTAAGAAACATAGATGATGTCGATAATATTGCGGTCCAATTAAAATCAGCGACATCGGTACTTGTGATTGGAGGGGGATATATTGGCCTTGAGGTTGCAGCTGTGATGTCCACTCTCGGGCACGATGTCACAATAATAGAACGTGAAGAAAGAATATTAAAAAGAGTTGCAGCTACCACCACATCTGAGTATTTCGAGAAACTCCATAAAAAAAATGGAGTAAAGATACTAGCATCAACAAGCGTGATAGAACTTTTAGAAAAGGACGGGGGAGTCTGCGGCGCGCGCTTTGATAATGGCTTTGAAATAAAGACCAATTTGGTGATTTGCGGAATAGGTATACGACCTAATCAACAATTAGCCGTCGATGCCGGGCTGACTGTTAATGATGGAATTGTTGTAACCAAGTCTTGCCTTACATCCGATCCTAATGTCGTCGCTGCAGGCGACTGCGCGCGCTTTCCGTACCGTGGAAACCTTATAAGGCTGGAGTCAGTCCAAAATAGCATTGATCAAGCAGAAGTTGCGGCGGCTACACTGTTTGGACGCAAAATGGCGTACAGACCTTATCCGTGGTTTTGGTCAGACCAATTTGATGTGAAACTCCAGATAGCCGGTTTAAATGTTGGTTTTAATCGCACAGTTACAAGGCTTGGAAACCGACCCGGGTCAGAATCGACTTGGTACTTCAAAGATGAAAAATTATTAGCAGTCGACGCGATTAATGATGGAAGAAGTTTTTTGATAGCTAAAAAACTCTTAGAAAATAAAAATAACCCTGAAATGAGTAAGCTTGAGGACTCTTCTTTTGACATTAAAGCTCTCTTATAGATGGTAGATTTAAAAATTAATCCGCATTCCGAATAAAAAGGAGAGAGAATTGCGTTTATACTACTCGCCAAATTCTTGTGCCCTGGCTTCGCATATAATTCTTGAGGAGGTTGGTGCAGACTATTCGCTAGAGCTGGTCGATTTTACGAAAAGTGAGCAGAAACAAGCAGATTACTTGGAGATCAATCCAAAAGCACGGGTCCCCGCCTTACAAACTGTAGATGGAATAATAACTGAAACACCTTCTATTTTGTTTTTTCTAGCTCAAAGTTTTCCAAGCAAAAATCTAGCTCCATTGGACCAACCTTTCAAACTTGCACAAGCTCAGGAGTTTAATAGTTATTTATGTTCGACAGTTCACGTTGCTCATGCTCATCTCAGTAGAGGAGCACGGTGGTCTAATGATGAGGAGGCAATTGCATCAATGACGGCGAAGGTGCCGGAGAATGTAGGTAATTGTTTCCAACTTATAGATGAAAAGATGATCACAGGACCTTGGGTGCTTGGAGAGCATTTTAGTATTTGTGATGCTTATTTGTATACTTTAACCCGGTGGTTAGAACGCGATGGTGTGGAGAGAGAAAAGCTCCCCAATGTAAACTTTCATTTCCAAAAGATGGAAAAGAGGTCATCAATCCAACGTATCATCCATTATCACGAAAACTAAACACAACTCCGAATTAGTCGGTGGACTTTGCGACAGCCGCTGTAACGAGCCTGTGTATAAAATTATCTTCTAAGCCTAGTTTGTTCAGGCTATTGAGCGTTTTTTGATAGTAGTCTAGACATGTTCCATATTCACCACGAGCATTTATTATGGCGTAAATAAGATCATTTTTTGAAACGCATTTAATAAACAACTTGTGATGGCGATTAACTACGAAACATAGGGCCATGATTTTTTTTGTTCCCGCTGCTACAGGTAACCAAGTTGGTTTGTAAAGACCAACGGACATCTCTCTTCGCCATAAGTTAAGAAGATCAGTTTCTAATCGAGATTGGGAAATTCTAAAAATCAAACCATGGCAAGAGTTTCTTTGCGCCTTGTCTAACGCGAATACGATCCCGGGGTTTTGTTTGGAGCCTCTTGCGGTTAATGTCCACAGGCACGGTTTTCGCGCCCAACCTTTTAAAGTGCTAGTAAGTGTGACTTCTGGTTCAAAACATGGCGCCCACATAAGGGCGCCATATGCAAAAACCCAGATTTCTTTTGAATAGTTATTTTTCTTAAGTGTTTTTTCAAGATTGTCTTTAAGCTGTTCGTCAGAGAATTGGTTCATTCGAATTGTCTATTATCTAACTTAGTCTGCTTTTAGTAGGTTCGTCATTGCTTTCTCGACTTCACTTACAGTTAGCTCTAGGAGTTTTTCGTTTGCAAGAACTTTTATCCTTTCTCCTCTTGGGGAGGCCTTATCTGGGAAAGATCCAAGACCAAACAGAGCTATCGTTGGACATCCTGAAAGGGCTATCAAGTGCATTGGTCCGGTATCGTTCCCGATACAAACTTTTGCTTTCCTCGCTAATGAAGAAATTTGAAAAATTGTCGTTTTCCCAATTAAGTTGATAGTTTGGGGGCACCGTTCTTGAATGGCATTAATGATATCGAGATCATCTTGTCCTCCAATTAAAACAGGAGTGATTTTATTGCTAATCAAGGCACTAGCAATATAGGCAAAGTTTTCTGACGACCATCTTTTAACTTTCATCTTAGGGGAACTTCCTGGAACAATAAGGGCAAAGTTAAGAGGTAGGCCAAATAGATCTGTTTCACCTGTCATAAAAGATAAATCGGGGTTGCCCACGTCTTTAATTCCTGCAATAGCTAACTGTTCTCGATGTCGATCTTGCGTATGCTTAAGTGTTGGCCGTTCGTAATGATGATAATGACTACATCCTGGCACAATACCTGACCATTCAGGCTTTCTGAATAAACTGAATAACTTGTAGTAAAAACCTGTTCGATCGGAGGTTTGGAGGTCATAAATTCTATTAAACTGGAGAGAATTTATTTTGCTGCCAAACTCATAAAGACCTTTGAGTTGCCAAAACTTTGGCTCAGGATCAATCAATATATTATTGAAAAGTTTTGTTGCATTCCCTAATTCCGCAAAAGATGATCGGGTAAGGAGAGTGATAGACGCCGTTTTGTGATGCCTTTTGATAGCCTGCATTGGGCCAATAGCATAGATAAAGTCACCTAAAGCCCCCAATTTTATCACCAAAATATTTTCTTGGGGCATAAGCTAACTATTCAACTGCGGGTTTAAATCTAAAAGCTGACAATATAAAGACATCGTTCTATAGCACATAGTTTCCCTTGAAAAATTGCCTGCAACGAATTCTCTGGCCGCAATACCCATTGATTTTCGATCTTCAGTTTGCATTTCTAATGCCTTTTTAATCCCATCAGCCAATGCCTCGCTGTTTCTGGGTTCAACTAAAATACCGGTTCGATTATGTTGAATTGTTTCCCGTGCCCCGCCATGGTCAGCCGCAACTACGAGACAACCCATAGCTTGGGCTTCAACTGTTATTCGTCCAAAGGGTTCGGGGTCTAACGATGCCGATATAACAATATCTGAAATTTTATAAGCCGACACCATATCCTTGCAATGTCCAGTTATCCTCACTTTATTTGTTAAGCTTTGGAATTTAATTATCTTTTCTAACTCAGACCTGTAATTTTTTTTTGTATCGTGATCTCCTACCAAAACACAAAAAAAACGAACATCTTTTATGAGTGAGAGCGCCTCTATGAGAATTTCATGACCTTTCCATCGAGTGAGGCGTGCTGGCAACATAATTACAGGGGTGTCATCCGGCACTCCCCATTCTTTAATTAGTCGATTAGCAGCTTGTTGTGAGGCATCTTCGGGATTGAATAATGATATATCGGCACCTCTCGGAATAATCTTCAAAGTATCATCTTCTATCCGGTAGCGGCTCTGAATATCTTCAGCAATAAACTTTGATATAGCGATCACAAACTCCCCTCGGATCATAATGGAGTTATATATTTTCTTTAATGCATTCGTGTCCCCGTAACGACCGTGAAATGTGGTTATGAATGGGACGCCACATTGCTGAGCTGCATATTTACATATCCACGCGGGCATTCTAGACCGAGCATGCACAATATCTACATTGTACTCTGAAATCACACGTTTAAGTTTCCTGAGAGATTTTGGCCATGTGAAAGGGTTCTTTGCACCGATATTTATCTCGAGATGCTTCGCCCCGTTCTTCTGTAGAGTATCGACCAATATTCCACCTTTGGAAACAACGACCGATCTCCAGCCCGAAGCGATTATAGCATCTGAAATTTCAAGTGTACCTCTCTCAACCCCACCAGAGTTTAGAGCGGGTAAAACTTGTAGAACTGTCGGGGGATCGGACAAGTTTTTGGGTCTAAAGAAATCAAAGCCTAATTTTTCATATTGCGTATTAATAGCTGTGTAGTATGAAGAATTAAAGCTAGTCATAAGATAGTCCCGGCCAGGTATCAAAGAGAGAAAACAATATGTCTAAAACGACTATGAAACCTCCAAAGGTGGAAACGAGTTACTTCGTCAGTTCCGATGGCGTTAAGATTGCATATAATAAACTATCTGGGGCCGAACCAGGAATTATTTTTTTTGGCGGATTTGCATCGGATATGGAAGGCACAAAAGCTCTTGCATTGCAGGATTACGCAATGCAAAAAGGGCAGGCGTTTTTGAGATTTGACTACAGAGGTCACGGTAAATCCTCGGGAGTTTTCACGGATGGTAACATTGGAAAATGGCTTTCCGATTGCCTTGCTGTTTTAGATAAACTTACTCAAGGTCGTCAGATTTTGATTGGTTCTTCAATGGGCGGCTGGCTAGTGCTATTAACCGCTAGAGAAAGACCAAAACGGGTTGGGGGTATACTTGGGATTGCCTCTGCGCCTGATTTCACAGAAGACTTAATGTGGTCCCAGTTTGACGATGAAACAAAACAGAAAATAATGACAGACGGACAATGCATGCTACCGTCTGCGTATGACGAGTCGCCATATATTGTCACTAGGGATTTGATTGAAGATGGCAGGCAGCATTTAGTTCTACGAAATAAACTAGAAATAGAAATTCCATTTCATCTAATTCATGGAATGGCAGACGAGGATGTTCCTTATCAACTTTCGTTAAAACTTGCAGAGCATGTTGATAGTCAGGACGTACGCGTAAACATTATAAAAAGTGGGGATCATAGATTATCACGCGAACAAGACTTGGTAGAGATTTTGAGAGCGGTCGAAAGTTTGACAGGAAATTTAACAAAATAATGAACCGCGGTTTTCAAATTCTCTGTCTATGTCACGTATGTTTTTTTGTTGCATGTTTTCAAGCAAGAGCAGGGAATCATGATGGCGAGTTAAAGCGCTATAATCAGTGTATGTTGCAAAGTAGAATGCACCCTGAAAACGGTATAGAGATGGCAAGGACTTGGCTTGCTGAGGGGGATTTTTCGGCGGCAAAGCACTGTTTAGCCACGGGCAAATTTTTTTCCGGTGCTTATGAAGCCGCAGCAACTATATTCGAGAACCTCGCTACGACGGATGATGATTTTACCGACCAACTTCGGTCTCAGCTCTTTTCACAAGCGGGACACGCAAGATTGTTGATTGGGCAGTCTGAAAAAGCGCTAGAAAATCAAACCGCGGCAATAAATCTTTTTCGAGACGGGCCTCAATTTTTTCTCGATAGAGCAATAACACAAATAGCGCTCAAAGACTATACAGGCGCTCTTTCTGACATCAATATAGCAATAAAAAAAGACCCGTTGTTTGGTGATGCGTTGCTTTTCAGTGCCATAGCGAAAAGGCATCTAAAAGATTTTGTTGGAGCTTTAGCTGATATAAATAAAGCTCTAATGCTTCTGCCAAATTTGCCGGCAGCTCTTCTAGAGCGTGGAATAATCTTTAATTTAGTCGGGCAGGCGGAAAATGCTGTAACGGATTGGAAAAAAATTATTGAAGTGGCGCCGAATAGCGCAGAGGCCCGTAGTGCAAAAGAATGGATAGATCAAATTAGAATTAAATAATTAGCCATTATGCGCTATCAGTATTGCTGCATGTAAACTCCGGAACCTTAAAAACTATCGAAGTTTGTAAAATGAAGATAAGCGGATGCAAAGAGGAAAACATAACTTTTGCAGAAATGAGCAATGAATATATAGAACTGGTCAAGGCCTGGGTAGCCAAACCTCATGTATGCCGATGGTGGACAGATAGTTGGTCCGAGGAAATTTTCCAAGATACTTTGTATAAAAAGAATGAGTCATTTATCCATGGCTCTATGATAATTTGTATAGATGACGTGCCTATAGGATTGTCTCAACTGTACTTTAGCTCATCATCTCCCGAGACAAGCCTCAGCTTTGGCGAATGTGGGCTGAGGTTTTTTATTGGTGATGCTAAATATTTAAAGCAAAAACTTGGCCGAGTTATAATCGGTAAACTGGTTGAGGGGATATTTCGCGTAACCAAAATTGAACGAATTGTATGCGAACCCCAAGCAGATAATTGGCCTGCCATTATTTCGCTCAAACGTGCCAAATTTAGAGACCACGGAAGAGTGCGAAGAGCTAACCTCAGCCTTGTTCGTCTCAGCTTGCCGAGAAACTTGGTGGAGAAGAAATTAAAGTAAATTGAAGAAGTCGAAACTTAAGTTAAGGGACGATTTTCTGGCGTATTTGTTAGCTCGGTGTAAATTTTCGAAAAACAAGTATCCCAAGTCTCACTAATATTTTTAGGGAAACTCCGCATTGAGGGAAACCCTGGAAAATGACTAGTCCCTAATTGGGTATGATTTGGCCTCAGGTGAAAAACCCAAGTTGAAATATTAAGGCTACCACCAATCCAACTAACGGTGCTGCTTGGGCTGATTATTAGGTCCAAATTTGAAGCAATTGCGAAAACTGTCTCCATATCATCCGACATATCCGCGTCTTTGAACACGGTTATTCTTTCTCTTATCGAGGGAGGCAAAGCATCTATTTCCTGCTGCCAGTCACTACCGTATTGTAGCGAAATAAAGTTGGCTCGGGGAAATTCAAATATCTTTTCCCATTCAGTTAATTGCGTGTAATGATGATTGCGAAAAACGCTCGGGTACTTACTCCGCCAGCAAAAACCAATATTCAGGCCCGGTCCTAATTCTGAAATCCGTTCTTTCCACTTTTGTTGCAAGTTTTGACATGGTACCAAATAAGGAACTTTGTTTTGGAAATCATTTAAGGTAGGTCGAAAAAACCTAAATAAGCTTCCCGTCTCTATTGACACGTCAACTTTTGGATCTTGGGGGAGCCAGTAATATGATTGGACCGGTTTTAATCGTGAGCCCGTTCTTTCGACCTCTCTCACGGCCGCATCAGGAAAAGAGCGCTGAAAAAGACTAACTAGACGTGGATCACATTCTATCCAACACTGTTCTGCGGTCCCGATAGCATCATTAAAGCAACTCGCAAAAAATATTTCATCCCCTATCCCCTCTTCCGCTGTAATAAGTAAGGACTTGTTATGTAGTGGCTGCCCCTCCCAACGTGGGGGTCGTCCCCGATGATCTATACTATGGTCCAACTTCAGGCGAGCCTCTTTTAATTCCCAGCCCTTAATCATAGAGCCTTTGGCTAGTAGCTGTAGAGCTCTGCGGCTTTGGTAATGATATGGTGACTGGGGGCTGTTTTGGATAGCGAGTGCTGAAAATTTAAGAGCGTTATCCAGCCGATTTTGTAGATAATTTACCTCGGCTAAACCGCTGTAAGAGGGGGCAAAATGACTCTTTATGATCAATGCCTGGTTAAAGTATCGCTCAGCTAAAAAAAATTCCCCAAAATTTACTTTGATGAAACCAAGGTTGCTCCAACTTTCGCAGCGGTTCGGTGACAGAATTAAGGATTTTTTGACTGCTTCAAACGATTCCACCCATTGTTCAAGATCCATATGCGTATTTGCAAGATTAAGCCATATAAAATCTGCTAACGGGTCGACCTTAGCGGCTTGCAGCTGTGAATTGAGCGCTTCAATAATATCGCCATTGGCTTTGTTTGCTTCAGCGTAGCTAGATAAGGCAGTTGAATTTTCGGGCGCTAACTCAATTGCTCTTTTTAGAGCTTTAAGAGCAGCTGGGATCTGACCACGTTCAATAAGAAGAGATCCAATATTTACAAGCGCTGGCACGAGATTTCTATCTAAGGTCAAAGCCTTTCTAAAGGCTTTTTCTGCTGCTGCAAGGTCACCAGACGCCCTCAAAACGGTGCCTAAATTATTGTGAAAATCAGGACGTTTGTCTTCATGCTGCGTTGTTTTTTTTAATAATAAAATGGCCTCAGAAATATTGCCTGCATCGAATTGTATCATTCCAAGATCGTGAAGCGCCTGGGAGTACTCTGGATCAATAGCTAAAATATCTTGATATATTCGTAGTGCTTCTTGTAGGGATCCATTTTCCAGGTGCTGGCGGGCCTTTTTTACAAGTGTCTTTTTATCAATCTGTTCCATATTAACTTTTAAATTTTATCACTTTTGATCATATCTAAATTAAAAGCTTGTCCCTTGCATAAATTTCGTTCTGCACATTTTCCCAAAATACTTTTTAGATGCTTGGGATGTGCACCGTGGCTAGGGCGTATTGAGCGAACATTCTCTTTTGTAAAAACTTCACCTTTTCGTATATCAGCAACGACATAAAGACTGCGTCGTGCGAATAGCATTTCGTTTTCGGTTTTCGATAAATTAACTTCCAATTTTCCTAACGCTGAGAATGCAAGCTGCGCGTCGGTGCTAAGTTTTTTAAATTCAGCTGGCTCAAGCGAAAATGCATCATCTAGCCCATTGTTTTCGCGTGATAGTGTTATGTGTTTTTCAATGAGAACCGCGCCAAGGCCAACGGCGACAAGCGTTGTTAGCGTGCTACTAGTATGGTCTGAGAGGCCCACAGGAATATCAAACTTTTCTTTTAAAGTTGTAATAGCAGATAAGTTAGATTCCTCTAATGGCGTCGGATACGCGCTTACACAGTGCAGGAGAACAATTTCCTTAGCCCCTCCTTCGTAAGCTGCTGAAAGGGCTTCATTTATTTCCTCGAGGTTTGCCATTCCGGTGGAGATTATAAGAGGTTTTCTGGTTTCTGCGCATCTTGTAATTAAATTGAGGTCCACGATTTCCGGTGATGCTATTTTATATGCAGGGAGATCAAAGCTCTCGAGAAAGTCTACTGCCGTTTCGTCAAACGGGCTTGAAAAAACGGTAAGACCAATCGCTTTCGCATGGTTGATGAGCTCTTCATGCCAATGCCACGGTGTATGAGCCTTTTGATACAGGTCATAAAGAGTTTGGCCTTTCCACAAACCAGACTGAATGACGAAATCAGGACTCCGATGGTTTAAAGTGATAGTCTCAGGTGTATAGGTTTGGAGTTTAACCGCCTGCGCACCAGCCTTTTTAGCTTTATTAATCAGTGTTATCGCTTGCGATAACTCACCGTTGTGGTTGGCTGAAATTTCCGCAACAATGTAGGGAGGGTATCCTTTTCCAATCTTGTGTCCATTTATGGTGACCGGCTCTACCAATCTTGGCCCCTATAAAAAACAGTTTTGCAAAAATATTTTCCGATAGCCTAAACTGCCAGTATTCAGAAAGAAAGTGTCTAAATTAAAGTGGCATGAACAATAGACAAAATTCTGAGCGAATAGTAGATAAAATGAAAAATGACGTGCGAAATTTAGTGATAAGAGTGGATGCGGGACCGCGAATCGGAATGGGCCATTACGTCAGGTGCCTCGCTTTGGCTCAGCACTGGTGTCTTTACGGGGGCCAAGCCTCTATCCTCACAAATATTTCAGATGAAAGGATTGGAGAGGCTCCTGGAATAAGTTTTTTTAAAACTTTGGGGGCTGCGACAAATCCTGATCAGTTAATCGAATTAGTAGAGAGGCGAAGTGCTACTTGGTCTGTAATTGATGGAGAGTGCTTTGACGAAGTATTTCTTGCAAAAATAGCCAAAAAGGGGATTAAAATATTATTCTTAGATGATAATGCTTTTTTGACAAGTTATCCGGTAAATTTGTTGCTAAATCAGAATATCTTCGCCGCGTCGGCCATGTATACGGGAAAAACAAAAGCCAAATTATTGCTCGGAGAAAATTATACGTTGCTCCGTACGAACCTACTCCAAAGGCAAATTCGTAGTCGTGAACACCCAGATGTCGCCACAAAATTGTTAGTCACTTTTGGTGGTGCCGATCCTCTTCAATTGACGAAGAGTTTTTTAAGCAATTATACCGGCTTGTCCTTTGACAATGTGCTCAGGAAAATATCCATAAAGATAATTGTTGGACAAATGAATTCTAGTTTTAAAACTATAAAACTACTTTCTAAGCAACTTCCAAACTG
>NZGS01000006.1 GCA_002690995.1 Rhodospirillaceae bacterium | reverse complement strand
CCCGATTGTGCGCCGCTCTATGGGCATAGACCTGCGCGGGGCCGTGGTAATTATTGACGAGGCGCACAACTCAGCCGATCGTAGCAAAAACTCAGGTACAACAGCCCAGCGCGCAAAGTTAGCACAGTTATTAGCGCGGAAAGCAGACTCGTTATTACTCCTCACCGCAACACCTCACGATGGATCGCAAGATAGCTTTGCCAGTCTAATCCGTATGCTCGATCCAACGCGAGTTCCGGATGTGACGCAGCTCAAGCGTGAAGATATCGAAGATCTCGTGGTACGTCGCTTTAGAACTTCGCCAGAGGTTATCGAAGCAATCAAAGACAAGACACTGGCTCGACGTTTACTGCGCCAAGATTTCGATCTAAGTCGAGAGGAAGAGGCGGTTTACAATTCGATTGCAGAGCTAAACCTCGATCTTGATGATGAGCAAAAATTGAATAAGGCGATTGATCTGTTTAGGACGACGCTGGCTAAGTCGATCTTTTCCAGTCCAGAAGCCTGTCGGCAGACCCTGGAGAGTCGTATTAAACGCGTCAAGGCGGGTACAGCTCGTGGAACAGACTCAGATGTCGCACAACTTGAGTCGCTACTCGAGCAGATCAAACTGGTTGACACCTCTTCCTTCTTAAAATACCAGAAGCTCCTCGATCTGTTTACTGAGCTCCAGTGGAACGGAAAGAAGGTCCGCGATCGATTCGTCATTTTTTCCGAGCGCATCGCTACCGTTAGCTGGTTATCTGAACGTCTTAAACAGGATTTAGGGCTTACTGATGAGCAGATTGGCCGTGTCGATGGTGGAAGCGTGGATGCAGATAATAAAACACAAAAAGTGTTAGAGGACTTTGGCCAGGAGAAGTCAGCTCTGCGTATTCTAATTTGTTCAGACATGGCTTCAGAAGGTTTGAACTTGCATTTTCAGTGCCACCGTTTAATCCACTTTGACCTGCCTTGGTCGCTACTGCGTTTCCAGCAGCGCAATGGGCGTATCGATCGTTATGGTCAAGACAGACACCCTGAAATCTATTATTTTGTTGCAGCGACCACGCACCCGAAGATCCGTCAGATGTGGGTGCTAGATAAGCTTGTTGAGAAGGATGAAGCGGCCCGCCAGGGTGTAGGTGACCCAGCGGTATTCTTGAATGCGGGTGATGTAGATTCAGAACAAGCGCAGGTTGCAGAAGCTGTCATGGGCGGTAAGGGCTCTGACGCGTTTGGTCAAGCCATGGATAAAAATCTGGCAGCAGTAGCCGAGAGGCATGATTCTATAGATGACTTTGATTTACTATTCGGTGATTATTCAGGCACTCTAAGCGGTCCTCTGCAAGTAGGCAGTGCGCCCGAACCAGAACCGCCACGTCTATATCCCGATACATTCACTTACGCCAGCAAGATGCTGACAAAATTAGGTGATCCAGCGCTAGGGTTATTTAATGCAATGCCTTCAATAGCCGAAGGTGATCGCCACATTCGATTTAGCTTGCCTGATGACATGCGCGCCACCGACACACTCGGTTATGCACGCAATCGCGATATTGACGAGCGCTTTATGCCAGTCGAGGCGCTGCCTCCCAGCGAAGATGTTGAACTGACTGATAATGTCGAGCTAATAAACCGCGCCATCGATAGGGCAAAATCAGAGGAGCGAGCCTGGCCGCCCATTCAATTCCTTTGGGAGGGGCACCCGTTATTACAATGGTTTGCTGAGCAGGCTGACACGTTCTTCCCCGACCATAGCGCACCTGTCGCTTCTCTTGCTAGCAAGCTCAGTTCCGATGAGGTGGTACTTATCATCCATGGTGCAATACCAAACGCGAAGGGTGCACCGGTGGTGGACAGTTGGTTGGCTATATCCGTTAGGCAGGGAAGCATCGAAACAGAAGAGGTTAATGATTTTATCGAGCGTGTGGGTCTCGACCGTGATATCCCCTCTAAGTCGGTTGATAATCCAGAACAGTATCGAGATGCCGTGCGCCAGGCTGTTGATCACTTTCAGACCCTATTGGTGACGCTTCGTAAGGAGCGCACAATCGAAATAGAGAAAAGTTTGAAAGAGGTTCTGGATCGACTCTCAAGCCTAGAGGAACAGTATTTTTCGCAACTCGATATCAAGTTTGAATCGGCCGAGGGTGAAACCTTGCCACGAAGGCGCGGCCGCGAAATACGGTTAGAGAAACAGAAAAAAGAGATAAGCCAGTTGTTTGATGATTGGTCACAGTGGTTCGAAGAGACACGGCGCATGGTCGATGATCCGAATCCTTACGTCGATGTACGTGCAGTTTTTGTGGGGTAGACGATGGATTTAACAGGAATAGAAAACGAAGCGGAATTTTTTCCTGCAGGCACGCTATCAGACGTTTTAGAAGTTGAGCTTCAAGATATTACAGGCCGATGGTCGCGTGAGCTAGAAGGGGCCAATCCCGTCACCCGATTAAGCGGCTCAGCGGACACTTATCTCCGTCTCTATCGACAGTTGCTAAACACCACTGATAAGAACCTCCGAAGCGAACTGTATAGTCAAAGCGTGGCGCTGGTATCGACAGCGCTCGGCTATGACGTTAAGCGTTCCAGCGAAACGCTTGCCCTCGACGCAGGGTCACTCGCCCGCGTGATGAATAAGACGTTTGACGCGGACGGCAAACAAGCGCTTTGGATAATTGAAACACCAGTTCCTGCTGCCGGCGAAGAGCAGGCGGACCCCCTGGGGCAGGCCTTTGATCGCGAGCAGTATGATAGCGATGAGCAGGAGCATGCGGAGCTTGAAAAAACCATAGAAGAGTTATTAGCCGACGGTATCTTTGGTCTGCCTGACGCGCCACGCTATGTTCTGGTAGCTGGGGCTTCCCAATGGGTGTTAATCGATCAGCGCAAATGGCCAGCGCGCTCTGTATTAAGGTTTGACCTGCAAGAGATCTTTTCTCGTCAAGATAGGGATACCTTACGAGTCATGGCTTGCCTTGTCGCGCTCGAGGCGCGAGTCCCCGCCACTGGGATCCCAATCGCAGATCGACTAGAGGAAGAGGCTCAGCGCAATGCCAATGCGGTGACTACATCACTCAAGCGCACCGTGCGAGATGCGATCGAGATTCTTGGCCAGGAAGTACTTGATGTGACTGGCGGCAAGTTCCCAGCAGGACCTAAAAGAGGTGTTTGGATTGACGGCCCAACGCTTTCACTCGAGTGTCTGCGCTACATGTACCGGCTGCTCTTCTTGCTTTACGCTGAATCGAACCCGCGCTTGCGAATTCTTGACTTGAAAGATCCTCTCTATGCCAGTGGCTACTCAATGGAGGCGCTTCGAGATTTAGAATCAGTGCGCCTGCGTACGCCACAAGAGAAAGATGGTTCGTATCTCTGGGGCAGTCTGCAACAGGTACTGACGCTTCTTTACTCGGGCGAAAGTCATGTGCTCAAACTACCGGCGGTGAAGGTCTCGTTACTCGATCCTGAAAGTACACCGCTACTTAACTCGGTGTCACTTCGCAACGAGGCAGTACAGAAGATAATTCGCCAGCTCTCACTGCGTTCATCGAAAAATAATACGGGCCGTATTTCTTATTCCAAACTGGGTATCGGTCAATTAGGCGCGGTTTATGAGACCCTCATCTCCTTTACAGGCACTGTGGCTAAAGAGGATATGATCGAGCTTAAAGCCGACAGCAAAGACCGCGCGGCGGTCGAAACTGAAGATACACATGATGCTGACGAGGATGTTAACAAAGCGAACGACGCTCAAGTGGGTGACGAGGGAGAGGAAGACGGAGTAGAAAGTCGTGTGGACAAAGTGGATCTTTTGGCACCCACCTATTTCGTGCCACGACGTCGTATCACTGAATTTAACCCAGAGGCTGTGGTCTTCGAAGGCACTCAGGCTAAGATTTACCTGAAGGGTTCCTTTACCTATCGTCTTTCCGGGCGAGATCGCGAGAAGACTGCCGCTTACTACACGCCGGAGCCATTAGCTCGCTTATTGGTAAAACATTTGTTGATGGAACGCTGCAAAGATCTAGCGGCTGATGAGATTTTAGAGCTTAAAATTCTCGAACCAGCCATGGGCTCAGCTGCTTTTTTGATTGAAACCACCAATCAATTGGCGGATCTGTACCTCGACCGTAAACAAGTTGAAGTCGGGCAAGTGATCTCGCAAGAAGAGATTCCATTAGAGAAGCAAAAAGTACGATCCTACATTGCCGACCGTAACTGTTTCGGTGTCGACCTAAACCCTACAGCGGTAGAGTTAGGCGCTATCTCGCTATGGCTTAACGGTCTTCACAAAGGGGATTTCTCTCCCTGGTTCGGTGATCAGTTGCATGCGGGCAACTCACTCATAGGTGCGCGGCGAGCCGTTTACCCAGCAACGCAGTTAAAGGGCACTACCGCTGACTTGTGGTTTAAGAATCCACCGAAGGAGATAGGCTGGAAAGAGGAGCGGCCAGACAATACGGTCTATCAATGGTTACTCCCCGCTTGGGATATGGCTGCCTTCGAAAAAGACAAGACCATCAAAGAATTTGCTGGCGACCACCAAGCGCGAATCAAGGCATGGCGAGCTGGCGAGTTCTTCAAGCCGCTTGAGCAACATGAAATTAATCTCGTAAAACGCCTAACAAATGTCGCAGATGAACTGTTCGAAATCGTAGCACCTGAGATATCGCGCACCCGCGATGCGGCGAATGATGAAATTATCATCTGGCCGGATAAAACAATGTCGGGCGCAAAAGGTGTCGGTTACCAGACCAAGGAGATCCTGAAGCAGCGCCTGTTAGGAGAGGACCATGCGCACAACACCTTGCCGTTTAAACGCCTTAAAACAGCCATGGATGCTTGGTGTGCACTATGGCTATGGCCAATTGAAAAAGCGGACAAACTGCCTTCTCGACAAGAATTTTTGGAAGGCATGCGTATCCTGCTGGAAGGGGGCTTCTCGGTTGATGGCTCACTCAGTGCAGGCGCTGAGGATGACTTTGCCGTTGTTATGGGGGATCTTTTCGAGCAGCAGGTGGCAGAGCCCGCTACAAAATACAATGTTGGCTTGTTCCAAGAAACGAATGTGGAAGCTTTTATCGAAGAGTATGGCTGGCTGCAGGGGGCCACCGAAGTCGCTAACGAAGCGCGCTTTGTTCATTATGATTTAATCTTTGCTGACATTCTTAAAGCGCGTGGTGGTTTTGATTTAATTGTGGGTAACCCACCTTGGGCGAAGCCAAACTGGAATGAAGGCCAAGTGCTTGCTGATCTCGATCCGCTGTATGCAGGAATGTCCGCGTCAGAGGTTAAAAAAGCAATGGCTGGCGCGCTAGAGAAATCTGGTGTAGTTACCGATTTTTTGCATGAATACTCCCTTACCCGCGGTAGCATGGAAGTGACTTCATCGCCCGTTATGAATTCCTTTATTGGTGGTGGCTCGAACAACCTGTATCGTTGCTTTATGGATCTGTCGTTCCGCCTAACAGCACCACTCGGTTGTGCTGCACTGATTCACCAGGATGGGCATTTAGGAGAGCCTAAAGCGGGGGCTTTAAGACGACACTGGTACGGGCGCATCGCTAAGCATTTTGAGTTTAGTAATAAGATGACAACGAAGATGTTCGCAGAAGTTCATCACGAGCTTATATTCAGTCTAAATGTTTACCGCGGTACTCCCTCGGACATTAAATTTGATCAGTTCACCAGTGCTTTTTTGCCGTCACAGATAGAAGACTCCTACGCGGATTCTGATGGTCAAGGGGAGATTCCAGGTAAAAAGAATGCTGAAGGAAATTGGGATACACGTGGGCATAAGGATCGCGTAATTCGTATCGACCGGACGGCACTGGAAACTATTCATGCACTGTCGGAAGAGGAGACGGTGCCTGTTGAGGAGACTAGATTTATTCAGCCGTTTTCAATTTCGACGCTGGAAGTGTTCAAACAGTTGGCCTCGTTTCCTAAGGTGAGTATTGCGCTCGTTGATGATAGAGGCGAGCCTACGTGGCAGATTTCAGCTCATTGGCATGAAACTGCATCTCAAAAAGATGGCACGATAAAGAGGAGAACAGCGTACCGCCCCTTGGAAGAAATGATTATACAGGGTCCACTAATTCATGTGGCGAATTCGTTGTATAAAACCCCAAGGAGAGTCAGCAAAAACAACTCTGACTACGACGTTGTTGATTTATGCAATATTTCAAAGAATTACATGCCAAGAACAAATTATGGTCCGAGCGTGTCGATGGATGAATTTCGTCGTCGAATGACTAAGTGCCGATGGGATCAGATCAAGAGTCATGGAGATTTCTATCGCCTAGCAATCCGAAAAATGATCGCACTTAACGGTGAGCGATCACTCATAGCTGCTATGATCCCCAAGCGAATACTCCACACGCACGGTATTGAAAGTATCGCCGTACAGAGAATTGATGATCTAATTTCATTATCTTCTTTATTCTGTAGCGTCATTTTCGATTTTTTTATTAAGGCATCCGGCACCGATAATATAGGTTCTTCGGTGATTAGCCGCTTACCTTATACACGCAGTAGTAGGGCAGCAAAGCTGCGTTTTTTACTACTCTCATGCTTGACTGAAAATTTTTCTGAATTATGGGAATCGCAAATTAGTGACGATGATGAGATTGTCTGGTCACCAAATAAATTACCGATTTCAAAAAATGCAGCGATAAGTATTAGCAAAGTATGGACTGTAAGCTCGGCGCTAAGGGAAGAATTGATAAGACGTTTAGCTCTCATCGAAATTGATGTTCTTGTTGCGCAAGCTTTTGGCTTAACTTTAGAACAACTCCTTGAGATCTACCGTATTTATTTCCCAGTTCTTCACGAAAACGAAATTGGCACATGGTATGACCAGCACGGTCGAATTGTTTGGACATGCTCAAAGGGATTGCCAGGTGTTGGCTATTTGAATGAAAAAGGTAAAAGCCCAGGCCGAAAGGAGTGGGAATCAATTCTTGAATCAAACCCTGCGGAGCTAGTGTGCACTTCGATAGACGATACACTCCCTGACGGCCCACATACTGTTGAGCGTCGATTTATTGGCCCATTCTTTAAGTGTGATCGTGTGGAAGATTACAAGCGCGCCTGGGCACATTTTGAAAAGCTTGAGCAAGAGGCTGCTGTATGAATCCTATCCTGCTTGGTCGTCATGTAGAGCAGGGTCTACGTGAGCTCATCCATTCAACACTGAATACCACAAGCTCCGGTTTTGAAGGATCGGTTGAACGATTCTTAGATAATCCCAACCACTTCATGAAGGGGCCATGGGTAACCGTAGATCTTCCGTTCAAGAATATTGAAGACGCTAATGGGAATTGGACACAACCCTTTCCGCAGATCCCGTTAAAATTTGCACCGTATATCCACCAGGCGAAAGCTTTTCAACGTTTAACAGCTGAAAAGCCGCTCTCTACTCTGGTAGCGACGGGTACCGGCTCCGGCAAAACTGAGGCTTATCTCTGGCCGATCCTCGATTATTGCCGCCAGCACAGTGATAAACCGGGTATCAAAGCGATTTTGATCTACCCAATGAACGCCTTGGCGACCGACCAGGCGCGTCGTGTCGCAGCCGCGATTACTGGTAACTCAGCCCTTAATGGCATTCGCGCAGGTATTTATGCCGATGCTGAGCCGCGGCATGCCAGTGATGTGGTTACTCCTGATTCATTAATTACACGTCGTGAAACGCTACGACAGAATCCCCCAGATATTCTTTTAACCAACTACAAGATGTTGGATTATCTGTTGCTGCGCGGTGATGACCTGCCTCTGTGGTCACAGAATGGCAAAGAGACGCTTCAATTTCTTGTAGTGGATGAGATGCATACCTTTGATGGGGCACAAGGTTCCGATTTGGCTCTGTTAATTCGTCGTGTCAAACATCGCGTAGACATGCCGAAAGATCACCTTATCTGTGTCGGCTCTTCAGCGACCCTGGGCTCGGGCGACGATGCGGTAGTTGATCTGATTGCCTATGCTGAAACTATTTTTGGTGAGCGCTTTATCGGTGATGCGGTGGTTCGCGAAACACGGATATCGGCTAGCGATGCGCTCAAAATGGTCGAGCACTTTGAGACGCCTGATCCTGAAGCCGTGCTGACTGCGCTGAAAATAGCCGAAAACGGCTCGCAAACTGAAGCGGCTAAAATTTTGGCAACCTGTTTGTTTGATGACCAAGATGATCCAGACCTAGCGCCACTTTATATATCGTCGCCGGACAGTGCGGAATTCCGATTAACCCTTGGCCGCTTAATTAAAGAGCACTGGTTTGGGCAGCGACTCATTGAAACCATCGATCGTCATGCTGGCCCTATTAGTATAAGGGACTTAAGTGCATCACTGGCTCAAGCTAAACCGCTTCGTAAGTGGACTGATGAAGCGATACATGGTTTGGCAGAATTGTTAGTGTCTTTGATCAGTTGGGCGCGCAGCGGTCAGCCAGATACCCTAAGGCCGCTTTTCAGTCTTCGTATTCAGGTCTGGCTGCGCGAAATGGCGCGTATGGTGGCGGGCTTACCCTACTTT
>NZGS01000005.1 GCA_002690995.1 Rhodospirillaceae bacterium | reverse complement strand
TTGTTAGAAATCTTACCCAATCCTCCGCTTACCCGGGATCAAGTCCAATTATTAAAGACAGACAATATAGTATCGCAAAACGCACTAACGCTGGAGGATCTCGGTATTTCTCCTACGTCATGTGAGGCAGTCTTACCAACATACTTGGATCGTTTTAGGCCAGGTGGCAGATATAATCGATCTCGTTTGACCACCAGCTCATAGATAGACCCATGCAAGCAATAAAGCTCCCATAACTATCCGGTATACTACGAAAGGCATCAATCCAGCTCTATTTAGCCACTTCATCATGATTGAAATTGACGCAAGTGCGGCACAAAATGAAATGCCAGCCGCAATCAAGAAATCAATTCCGAGATTGACGTCATTGGAAAAGAATATATCGAGGCCTTTTAAAACGCTAGCGCCCAAAATAGCTGGGATTGCTAATAATAATGAAAAGCGTGCCGCGGAAGCTCTTTCATACCCCAAAAAACGAGCTGCTGTAATTGTTACGCCAGCTCGACTAGCTCCAGGGATTAACGCAAGTATTTGAGCAAAGCCAATTAACAAGGCGTCGAAATACTTCATATGTTGAAATCTATTTAGCGTCATACCGACTCTATCGGAAAACCCGAGTAGAATACCGAATAGAATAGTAGCCCAACCGATAACTTCGATGTTTCTTGTAAGGTCCTGCATTACAGTTGAAACTAAAAATCCAACTACTATTAAAGGAATGGAGGCAATCAATAATAAGTAAAGGAGTGGAGGGGGGCTAGATCCCCCAGGCCTCGCTAGTTGCCCCAGTTCTAGTAAAATTCGTCCAATATCTCGCCACAGAAAGATAAGAACAGCTAGTAGGGAGCCAGCATGGACGGCAACATCAATCGTAATTCCTTGATCTTGCCAGTCAAGTAATTTAGGGAAAATTATGAGATGTCCTGAAGAAGAAATTGGTAAAAATTCGGTTAAACCTTGGATTAACGCCAATATGGTTAAATGAGTTAGAGGCAAAATAATTCCAATAAGTCTAATGGTGGAAATACGCTAACCGACAACCCACTCTATGTTTTCTCGTGTGGGTTCCTTACATATTGGTTGCAAACAATAAATTCGTCTAGCACTTAATTTTTTGGGACCATTATATGCGGTGCAGCCCCTATTTCCCAGTCCTGAGCGTTCGGTCTGTTTCCCTCTTCGTTCGAAAAAGCTTCTGGCCAAAGGTTTGGATTAGCACGCTTGTACGCTTCTGGATAAAAAACGTCTGCTCCTAACTCAAATGCAGCACGCCACGGCCAACGCGGTTCATATAAAAGGCCTCTAGCTAGGGCTATCATATCGCATGAACTATCGGCTATAAGTTTTTCTGCTAACTTTGGATCTCTTATCATTCCAACTGCCATAGTTGGAATGTTCGTGGCATGTTTCACGGCCTTTGCAAGGTGTGCTTGATAACCTGGTCCGACCTGTGGTCTTGCCATACTGTTGCCACCTCCGGAGATATCAAAAAAATCGCAACCTACATCCTTTAGGGCCCTCCCAAATGTTATGGCGTCTTCGGTGGTAAGACCCTGGTCGTCCCAATCTGTCCCATTGAACCTTACGCCCATTGGTTTCCCGTCGGGCCAGGCATCGCGCATTTTAGTGAATAACTCTAATGGATAGCGCATTCTATTAATAATATCGCCCCCATACTCGTCTTCGCGGCGATTTGCTATTGGTGAAAGGAATGAACTCACTAAATAACCATGTGCTCCATGTAATTCGATAGCGTCGAAACCTATGCGCTCGCAACGTTGTACGGCTTCAGTATGAGCACGAGTAACTTCGTCCATAATATCACGCGTCATGGATAGTGGCCTGGGCCATTCGTTTCCAAATGGAATATCAGAAGGGGCAATCGTCTCCCAAGGTTCTTCTCCTCCTGATAAAGGTTTCCCGCCCTTATGTGGCGGATTAGCCGAAGCTTTTCGACCGGCATGACCCAACTGTATGGCGAGTGGCGTATTCCCAAATTGTTTGCAAACTCTCACTAAATTGGCCATATCGGCTTCTGTTTTGTCGTCATATAATCCCAGGCATCCATGAGTAATTCGGCCCCGTGGTTCGACTGCCGTAGCCTCAAAGATGAGCAATCCAGCTCCAGATTGCGCCAACTGTCCTAAATGTATTAAATGCCAGTCGGTTGGCGAGCCATTAGATCCGCTGTACTGGCACATTGGCGCGACAATTATTCGATTTGGTAGAGTCAGTCCTCGGAGTTCAAGTTCTTCAAAAAGGGGCGATGTCATAAATTTACCAATCTAAATTAAGATATTTTTAATCGTTTAGCTTCTTCGCCAAAAACAAGGGCAACTCTGCCTAAAGCTTTTCTGGAAAGTACTGTTTCCATCGCCTCTTGAAATTGCTGAATGGAAAAGCAGTGGCTTACACGAGGCTTAATTAGTCCTGTGGTTTGCCATTTAAACAATTCAGCCATACTTTCTTTCATCTGTTCTGAGAAATGCTCTCGCATATCTATAGGGCTCCAGCCGAAGTAGTAGCCTAAATTTAGCCCAACAACCGTGATATTTTTTACCAGAAGGATGTTCGCTGGAATTTGCTGTATGCTGCCGGCTGCAAACCCAACAGGCATTATTTTACCCTCGGGAGCGGTGCACCGAAGTGACTCAAGAAAAACATCTCCACCAACAGGGTCATAAACGATGTTAGCGCCCAAATTATCAGTGAGTGCTAGAACTTGCTCTCTAAAACCTCCATCATTATAGTTTATGGTGAAATCTGCTCCATGCCCTTCCGCTATTTTTCTCTTATCTTCGCTTCCCACGGTCGCAATAACCGTGGCTCCTTTAATTTTTGAAATTTCGATAGCAGCTATACCTACTCCCCCTGCTGCTCCGTGGACCAGAACAGATTGACCTTCTTTGACTTTAAGCAGATGTGGCCATACTAAAGCTGCGTATGATGTCAGATATGAGTTTGTAAAGCATATTGCCTCATTGAATGGTAAACTATGGGGTATTTTAAATACATTACTCGAGTGGGCTACGGCCTCTTCCGCTTGCCCTCCCCAGTCTAGGACAGCACAAACTCGGTCGCCAATTTGCATATCCGTTACGTCTGAACCAACATCGGTGACGTAGCCAGAGCACTCAGTGCCGGGAATAAATGGTAGAGGGGGTTTTCTTTGGTATTTTCCTGCAACAACAAGACTAGTTGCAAAACTAACACCAGCTGCTTGAACCTTTATTCTAACTTGGCGCGGTCCCATTTCTGGCCTTGGGCAATTTTCTATGGTTAAGTTTTTGAAATCGGTAAACTCCTTTACAAGAACGCCCAACATTGAAATCACCTTTTATTCTGAAAAGAGAGTAGAAAAATTTGCGATGAAAAACCGAAAGAGTATTAGTAGTAAAATGACTCTAGTTCAAGTGATTATCTATTTTGATCCTATCTTAATTAATTAGGTTTAGTTGGACCAAGAAAAATATTTTGTTCATCTGTAGTAAATGACTTTAATCATATATAGTTGGGAGATGGTCGATAATTATCCTTTTCATCTATTCAACGGTTTTCCAAACCTATACGGCTTTAGTGGACTTGATCGAAGATCAGTCGAAAGAGAAGAACCAAATTGGAAAAAGAAGCTATTAAATGATCCAAATACTCGTTTTGTTTTGAATTGGCGATCCAAATCGTTAATTTCCGAGCCGACTTTGGGCTATCCCAGTGCTGTAAAATTGAAATCAGAAGAAATTCCACCAAACCTGGAAGTCACAGATCAATATGTTTTTTTGGGCCAAAAAAATGCTCTTTGGTACGTTGGCATTGATATTTCCTCTGTTGATGAATTTGAGCTTAATAGGGAGCTCCCGGAAAATAGTTCTTTCCGAGATTTACGCGAGGTGGGGGCAATCTTGGACCGTTTTGATGCATGTATTTTATCTTATTGTCGAGCAATATTTTATTGGCAACAAAATAATAAATTCTGTGGTATCTGCGGTAGTAAAACAGCGATATCTAAAGCCGGACACCAAATTAACTGTAAAGAGATCACTTGCAGGAAACCGGTTTTCCCTCGAACTGATCCTGCTGTTATCATGCTAGTATATGATGATGATCGAATATTGCTTGGACGTCAGAGCATTTGGAAGAAGGGCATGTACTCAACTTTGGCGGGTTTTTTAGAGCCAGGCGAGACGTTGGAGGAAGCGGTAGCACGCGAGGTTTTTGAGGAAGCGAATATAGAGGTGGAAGATGTATCTTATCACTCTTCGCAACCATGGCCTTTCCCGGCATCCATAATGCTTGGATTTTATGCGAAAGCTAGATCGACGGAAATTCGTCGGAATGACGAAGAGGTCGAGGATGTCCAGTGGTTTACCAGGGGCGAGGTTAGTCAATTTTCAAAACTCGGTAAGTCTTTACCTCGAAAAGATTCAATCGCTCGTTGTTTAATAGAAAGTTGGCTAAGAAACGATTACTGACAAGTCATTTGTTTACTGTATTGAAGTATTCTGCGAATATCAAATTCTACCTTTTTTTCTGTAAAAAAATAGGCGTGTTACGCCGTATTTCTGTATTTTAAAACACTCTAGCCAGGATGGATGATCTGGTTCTTTAGTTGATCCATGTTCAAGTATTAGGATCGTCTCGTTACCAATCCACCCCCCCTTTTCTAATGCTTCCATGCAAGGGTAAGCCAAATCTAGTTTGTAAGGTGGATCCATAATCACCAGCCCTGCTTCTTCTGTCGCGGGGATATCTATTGTACAGGCGTCGGCACGAATTATTCTTGCTCTGTGGTGGTAGTCTAACTTACGGATGTTCTGTTCAAGCGTTTTTAATGCATTTTGGTCATTTTCGATAAAAATTGAAAGAGCGGCACCTCTTGATAACGCCTCTAGGCCCAAGGCACCACTTCCTGCAAACGCATCTATAACAATTCTTCGCGTAATAATGTTAATAAACTGATGGCCGGATAGAATGTTGAAGAGCGCTTCTTTCACTCTGCCGCGAGTTGGCCGGGTGTAGGTGCCTTTAGGTGTTAGAAGCTTTGCTCCGCGCCTTTCTCCGGATATAATGCGCATTTTTGCCTCGCATAACTTTTATATTTTTGTTTTGACTTTCGTTGAAAACAGAAAGTTGCTCTTTTAATTTGTTCTCGGGCACCTCCTCCACTGCTCCGGCAGACAAGTTACTCAGTTGGAATGGTCCAAAAGCCACACGGATTAATCTATTCACCTGTAAGTCGATTGAGTCCATTAATTTGCGTATCTCTCGATTTTTGCCCTCGCGTAATGCAATATTTAGCCAAGCGTTGCTGCCAGTTTGTCTTTCGAGCTCTATCCGTATGGGCTTGTATTTTATACCTTCTAAGGTTACTCCAAGTCTAAGTTTATCGAAACCACTTATCTGCGGTCTTCCATAAACTCGCACTTTATATTGCCGCAACCAGTTAGTAGATGGGGCCTCTAATAGATTCGCTAACTCTCCATTATTTGTTAGAAGGATAAGCCCCTCAGAATCTAGGTCAAGTCGTCCCACCGAGACCACTCTTGGCATTTCATTCGGTAAATTTTCAAAAATTGTTGTCCTGCCCTCCGTATCTTTATTCGATGTTATTTGACCGCGTGGCTTGTAATAACGCCAAAGTTTAGTTTTGTCCTTTCGAGGAATAGGCTTTCCATCGACTAAAATTAAATTTTTATTGGAAACATTGATAGCCGCCGTATTGATTACCTCGTTATCGATAGAGACTCGCCCGGCATTAATCCATCTTTCTGCTTCCCGACGCGAACATAACCCTGCACGAGCTAGTCGTTTTGAAATCCTTTCCTCGGTATCGATGTTATTGAATAGAGTTTTGAACTTTACCATCTGAAATCTCTGATTATGATCTAAACGAATTAGTTTGGGTGGAAAGTCGATACCTTATCTAGGCCTTCTTTGCTTTTTTGCGAACCCAAGCAGGTGCGCCAAAAACAGGAGTGGGTAACGAGGTTGTTGGTCCACCTGGTCGGTGAGGCCGCGGAGAAAACCTACCCATGCTCAATAGTCTATCGTACATTATAAGCGCCCCTGCTAATCCAACATTGATCGAAAATTTCATGGGAATTTTTACTGTATAGACGCATCGGTCGAGTACGGGGTCAGATAAAATTCCTCGCTCAGGCCCTAAAATATACGCTGCACATCTTGGATGGTGGAAGCTGGGGAGCTCAATAGCATCTTCGGTAATCTCTACTCCAACTAGTTTGCATTCTTTTGGTAAGAGTAGGTTTTCTGGGTTATCAAATGAATAAAATGGTGTGTTCTTGTAAGCACTTGAAGTATCTACGGAATTCACACTGTTAAGATCGATTGCTGCGGACACAGTGAAGATAAAGTCGGCGCCAAAAGCATTAGCTGTTCTAGCAACAGCCCCAAAATTGCTTTGCTTGCTAATTCCTTCGACACCTATCCCAAAATATCCTCTCATGACTTCAGGTGTTGCACATATCTACCTCGTGATGCAAGGATGGTTTTTCTTTTATTCAAAAAAGGTTAGGGCTCATGGTGAGCGAATTAGAAGCAGGTGTTTCGCATGCTGTCGATTTTCCAGAAAACAGAAGTGCTCCTATTTTTATAGAGGTGACGCGAGGTGGGATGGTTGAGAGTATTCACAGGGGGATTTGTGTTATATCAGATTCAAGGGGATCAATATACAAAAGTTGGGGAGATCATGAACGAGCTATATATCCACGATCTGCAATAAAACCACTTCAAGCCATTCCAGTTGTTGCGTCCGGGGCGGCTGACGCGCTTAAAATGAGTAGTGCCGAATTAGCGCTCTGCTGTGCCTCTCATTCTGGTGAGAGGGTCCATACTGAAAAAGTTGCCAGTTGGTTAAAACGATTGGGGTTGGACGATACAAATTTAGAATGTGGGCCGCAGATGCCAACGGATCAAGAAACAGCCGAAAAGCTGATTCAATCGGGAAAAAACCCTTTATCTTTGCACAATAATTGTTCCTGAAAGCACGCTGGCATGCTCTCAACTGCGATACATAACAAACAACCCACGTTAGGATATACAAAAGCAGATCATCCTGTTCAATCAGATTTGATAAGGCTTATGAGTAGTCTAGGTAATTTGGATCTTTCTAAGACTGCTAGAGGTTTAGATGGGTGCGGAATACCTGTTTTTGGAATTCCAGTAAAGTCTGTGGCTCTTGCAATGGCGAAATTTGCTGACCCTGATATCTTAGGCCAGTCTGAGAAAGAAGCATGCATTCAAATTCGAGAGGCGTGTGGCCAAAACCCAATAATGATTTCGGGCACAAACAAGATAAATACTTTAATCCAGGCAGAAACAATTGATAAAGCCGTGGTCAAGGGGGGAGCAGAAGGTGTTTACACGGCTGCGATTAATAGTCTAGGTCTGGGGGTCTGCATCAAAGTTGACGATGGGGCGAGCAGAGCGGCATCTGTCGTGATGTTGCATGTTCTACGTAAGCTGAACATATTGAATGATGAGAGCGTCAAAAAAATAAAAAAAGTCGGCGCTAAGGATATCCGTAATTGGGCAGGAACATTAGTTGGTGAGATAAGAGTTGGCGGGGGTATCTCCTTCTAAGTAGTGATTTGTTTTATTATCTCTTTGCATCTGATGATTGGCTGGCCAAGCTATCTGATAGATCTCTTGTTTGATTTCCTGAGGCTATCCAACCTCTTAGAAAAATAGTTTAATCAGTACTGCTTTTTCAAAAATCGCCTTAATTATCTATTTGATTACTTAAAAAATGTATGCCATGGTGCGGCCTGTTTTTTGTAGAGTAAGTTGTCGCTCTGCCTAATATCCGAGAGGCGCAAGCGAAGACGCTGCATAGGTAGCTGTCCTAACGTATCCTGCAATCTAGTGCTTAACTAGCTCATTGCGAAAGCAATCTTTTGTTGGATTCTAGCTTGCTTCGCGTTTGTTAAAAGGTTTGAAGGAATTATAATGCCCAGTACTCCAGCCAACGAAATCCCAATTGAAGAGCCGCGCGTTGATGTTCCTAAGGTCAGAAGATGTTTAAGGTGCGAGACGACTTTTCACAGTCAGTGGGCTGGTGAAAGAATATGTCCTAGGTGCAAGAGCTCTAACACATGGAGAAATGGTTCTCCTCTCGGTTCTGGTGCTTCAGGCGCCGGTAACTAGGCAGTTATCGGCTTCTCGACTTCTTACCCTTTCTAGCTTTCCTCGCTGCATATTTCGCGTCTCTTGCGGCTTTTTGCGCGGCCAGCAAAGCTACGGCTTCATCCGCTATACGGCGCTCTTCTTCTTTTTGTGCTTCAATTCGAGCTTCCCTTTCTGCCGCTTCTCTTGCAAGCCGTTCCTCCTTTTCAGCCTTCTGCTTTTCTAAGCGGGTTGCCCTAGCTTCCGCCGCTGCTTTCCGTTCTGCCTGCCTTTTCTCGAAAGCTGGATCCCCTGGACCGGGTTGCGCTTTAATTCTTTTTAAAACAGCCTCCCTTGCCTTTGCCGCATTAGCTATGCGGGACCCGAAATTATCGTCTTTATATGATTTTTTCATTTTTCCTTACGTCTTTTAAATTTAATCCAAACATCTTCAATTTTTGGTTTTGACACTCATAACTTTTTAATTGATGCACCTTTGAGATGAGTGATCAGTGTATCGGCCCTTTAACATCAAAACTGAAAAGAAATTCATTGAATAATGATGGCCGAAAAATAGCCATTAGAGTAAAAAAAGCAAGGGGTGGCTGTGACAAATTTTTCGAAATCAACCTTGTGCTGCTCATTTTTATCTTGCCTTAGAGCTATCGAAAGCTTTTATTGAGAAAAATTTGAAAGAGTAGCTTAGGAAACAAAATAAATATGGCAGCGGAAATTTTAAGCAAGGAATTCAAACGTGGATCAGCTGGTTTCTGTCCGGCAAGGTTAAAGCGTATTTCTCCGTGGCTTAAAAGATATGTTGATGAAAAAAAACTACCATTTGCCCATGTAGCGGTTTTAAGGAAGGGTCAATTAGCTTACAGCGATTTTTATGGGGCTCGGGACATTGAAGCAGGTTCTATCGTTGTAGAGGATGGCATATATCGAATATATTCTATGACAAAACTCGTCACAACAGTAGCGGCTCTCGCCTTGTATGAAAAAGGAGCGTTTCAATTAGATGATACTGTAGATAAGTTTGTTGATGAATTAAAGGATGCCAGGGTATTCGTTTCCGGAAGAAAAGCTTCGATCAATAGTGTAGAAGCTGAAACGCCCATGACGATACGTCAACTTATGAACCATACCTCAGGCCTTACTTATGGTGCATTTGATCCGGGACCGGTTGGACAGTTAATGCGAAGTGGAAAAATTGATTTTGGAAACCTGGAAGCAAATTTGGGTGATACTGTCCGCCGCCTTGCTTCAATACCCCTTTGTTTTCAACCTGGAAGTCAGTGGCGTTACGGTGTCTCAACGGATGTATTGGGGTACGTAATTGAAGTAGTAACAGGAAAAACACTTTTACAAGTGTTTGATGAGCTAATATTTAAACCTCTCAATATGAACGATACATTTTTTCAAGTTCCCATAAATAAGGTTAAAAAATTTTGTTCCCTGTACACGCGAACAACAAGCGAGTCATTAAAATTATTAGAATGTGCCGAAAGTAGCAGGTTTTGTAAACCTGTTAACATGTACTCGGGTGGAGGAGGATTAATTTCCTCTATGCGCGACTATCTAGTTTTTCTAGAAATGATTCGATGCGGCGGTCGCTACGACGATGCCCAAATATTGGGACGCAAAACTGTGGAACTTATGTTGAGGAACCATTTGCCGGGTGACATGGCATCTATGGGACAACCAACTTTTAGTGAAATGCCTATGGAAGGGATAGGCTTTGGTCTGGGCGGGGCAATTCTTTTAGACCCAGCCAAAGCGCAAATTTTGGGTTCTGAGGGAGAATTTACTTGGGGGGGGATGGCGAGCACTGCTTTCTGGATTGACCCCAAAGAAGAGCTGTCTGTTGTTTTTATGACGCAGTTGATACCTTCTTCATGTTATCCTATTAGACGGGAATTAAGAGTACTTGTATATCAAGCACTTGTTGACTGACAAGTTCAATAAACAAGGCAAATGCGGAGCATTGTGGAGCTACTAAAATGAAGTTTAAGCTACCAGAGAAAATAGAAGGCCCTCAAAATTGGTATGGCCAAGAAATAAAGTTATCAAAGGAGTGGATTTATACTCTTACAAATCAAGATATAAAGGAGATTGAGAACGCACTCAAACTTGTTAAGGATACTGACGTGGCTGCAATAAAAAGAAATAATTTTCCCCTCGCGTCGCTAGGAAGTCAATTACGCATAATTAGTGATGATGTAATGAATGGCCGAGGGTTTGCCTTGATCCGAGGACTACCAGTTGAAGATTGGTCAATAGAACAGTCTGCGAAAGCATACTTTGGGATAGGGACTTATTTTGGAAGTGCCCGTTCCCAGAATGCAAGCGGGCATGTTTTAGGACACGTCAGAGATTTAGGGCGTGATGCAGTTAATGACCCCTCAGCAAGGATATACCAAACTACGGAAAGACAGACTTTTCATACCGACTCGTGTGATATGGTTGCATTGCTTTGCCTAAAGACTGCGAAGTCTGGTGGGGAATCTGCCTTGGTAAGTTCTATGACGATTTACAATGAAATGTATGAGCAACGCCCCGATCTTTTAGAACTGTTATTTCAACCTTTTGCCACAGACAGGCGAGGAGAAGTACCTGCGGGTAAAAAACCGTATTTTGAAATACCAGTATTCAATTACTTTGAGGGCTATCTATCTGTAATTTATGCGCGGCGATATATTAACTCCGCGCAACGGTTTGATGATGTTCCGACGATAGACGGCAAAAAACTCGAAGCTTTAGAGTTGTTTGATGACTTGGCAAACGACCCACGCTTAAATTTTAAAATGACTTTCGAACCCGGAGATATACAGCTGGTTCATAATCATACAATGTTGCACGATCGAACTGATTACATAGATTGGGAAGATGAAGCTAAAAAAAGGCATTTACTTAGGTTGTGGCTTGCGATCCCTAATGCACGTCCACTCCCTCAGGTGTTTGAGGAAAGATATGGGAAGATAGATATTGGAGACCGAGGCGGGATTATTGTGCCCGGCTCAAAATTAAATGCACCGCTTATTCCAGTCTAGGCACAAACTACAGAAACTTTTAAAAAAGACAAACTCCTTTGTGTTAACAAAATTTGTCTAAAATGCGCATTTTCTCTTGTTACATCAGTGCCGTCGCGTTACTTAACGCGTAAGGATACAGACGGTTTGGATACTTTTACCTAGGTGGAAACCATGCATCGCTATAGAACCCATAACTGCAATGAACTAAGGCCGGAAAATGTTGGTGAAACAGCACGATTATCGGGCTGGATACATCGAAGAAGAGATCACGGGCAACTTGTATTTTTAGATTTACGAGATCACTACGGTATAACTCAATGCGTTGTAGATATTGAGGATAAGTCTTTCTCGGATGTAGAAAAAGTCAGAGTTGAAAGTGTCGTAACGATCACGGGCCAAGTTTTGCGCCGGGATGAAGAAACAATTAACCCTAAAATCCCGACTGGTCACATCGAGCTTCGCATAGATACATTTGAAATTCAGTCATCGGCTGATTTGGTTCCTCTTCAAGTTAACTCCGAGGAAGATGCTGGCGAAGAGTTGAGGTTGCGGTATCGATTTCTTGACCTCCGTAGAGAAAGAATACACAACAATATAATCACTCGATCGAACGTAATTTCTTCAATTAGAAGGCGTATGATTGATCGTGGCTTTGTGGAATTTCAAACACCAATATTAACAGCTAGCTCTCCAGAGGGAGCAAGAGATTTCCTGGTCCCCTCAAGATTGCACCCTGGTAAATTTTATGCCCTGCCGCAAGCTCCCCAACAATTTAAACAGCTTGTCATGATGTCGGGTTTTGATCGCTATTTTCAAATTGCGCCTTGCTTTCGTGATGAAGACAGTAGAGCGGATAGATCTCCTGGAGAATTTTACCAGTTAGATCTGGAAATGAGTTTTGTTGAGCAAGAGGACGTTTTCTCTGAAATTGAACCTGTATTGGCAGGCGTTTTCGAAGAATTTACAACCTGGTCTGTGCCTCAGCCTTTCCCTAGGATACCCTTTTCAGAGGCTATGTTGAAATACGGAACAGATAAACCAGACTTGCGTATCGCCATTGAAATTTGCGACGTTTCCGATCTTTTTGAGAATAGCGAATTTGCAATTTTTGCAAAAACTGTTGCTGATGGTGGGGTGGTTCGTGCATTGCCTGGCCCAAAATGTGGGAGCAGAGCGATCTGCGATCGCATGAATTCTTGGGCCCAGAGCGAAGGTGCGCCAGGAATGGGATATATTATTCTTGCAGAAGGTGAGGGAAGGGGTCCTATCGCCTCCAGGATATCGAGCGACGTATTAGAGACGCTCAAAGGTCGTACTGGAATGGGGGATGGTGATGCAATCTTCTTCTCAGCTGGAAAGGAAACCGAGGCAGCAAAATTAGCTGGAAATGCTCGCCTGAAGTTAGGAGTTGACCAGGAACTTATAGAACAAAATATTTACAAATTTTGCTGGGTCGTTGATTTTCCAATGTTCGAAAAAGATGAGGTTACTGGGAAAATAGAATTTTCACACAACCCATTCTCTATGCCTCAAGGTGGGTTAGAGGCGCTAGAAACAAAAGATCCATTAGATATCTTAGCTTTTCAGTATGATATCGTCTGTAATGGTATAGAATTATCTTCAGGAGCAATACGAAACCATTTGCCAGATGTAATGATAAAAGCATTTTCTATTGCTGGCTACAGCAAGGAGGAGGTCGAGGAAAGATTTAGTGGTATGCTCAACGCCTTTCGTTACGGAGCTCCCCCCCACGGCGGATTTGCACCAGGAATAGATCGTATTGTCATGTTAATCGCCAATGAACCTAATATTAGGGAAGTTATTTTATTCCCCATGAACCAAAAAGCAGAGGACTTGATGATGAATGCCCCTAGCGAGGTCAGTATGCAGCAATTAAAAGAGTTGCATATTAAGAGTAATCTACCCCCAAAAATCGAGTGATTATTTGAGCTCTTGAGGGTTAGCAAGGTTTTTAAAAATTATATAACAAAAGAAGGGGCTCAAAGAGAGCCCCCCTTAGAACCAACAATTAGAGATCAAACAACACCAAATGCCATCATAGCATCTGCAACTTTCTTGAAACCGGCTATATTCGATCCGGCCATATAATTACACCATCCATCTTTTTGTATTCCGGCCTCATTGCAATTCTTATGTATGCCGATCATTAAATCGCGTAACATTTTGCTTAACTCCTCATTACTCCACGACCTACGTTCAGAATTCTGACTCATTTCTAAACCTGACATGCCAACACCACCAGCGTTTGCTGCTTTGGCTGGAGCGAACAATATTTTTGCTGCTAGGAAGTGATGTATGCCTTCGATTTCTGTGGGCATATTAGCGCCCTCGGAGACGGCCATTATTCCATTAGATAACATAGTTTTTGCGTCGTCTTCTAAAATTTCATTTTGGGTCGCACATGGCATCGCTAGATCCGCCGCCACGCCCCAAGGACGCTTGCCTGCGTGATATTCAGCACCACTAAATTTGTCGGCATACTCTGAAATTCGTCCCCTTCTGAC
>NZGS01000004.1 GCA_002690995.1 Rhodospirillaceae bacterium | reverse complement strand
TGCATCTTTTCCGCTTCCAAGTTCTGGGGGTTTGAGAACTCAATGTTTGGTTCTACAACTGTTGTAACAGATCCAACGGCCGCGTTTACGTTTTGCTCAGTATTTACTCTGTATGTAACCGTAAGTTCGGTGTTAACTGGAGATACCCCAAACTTCTCAGTTGTCAAAAGTTTACTAGGGTCGAACGTTACGTTTGAAACATAATTCTTACCCAAGATATCCAAGACTATTTCGCTTGGATCTGCCACTTTTTCTTTTTTTATTTCTGATTCTGACCCGTAGCCGAACACTAGAAATACTTCTCTTCCGTTGCGCTCGACAACGAAGCGACGAGGCACAGGAAAAGGTTTCATTATAGATTGAACTGCGCCTGTTTGAGAGTCTGTTCCTCTGTTTAATACGGGCCTGTAAACGACATTTTGGCTTAAGTAGTCAACTTCATAGTATTCATTACCATTTGTATCTATAACAGAAATGATTTCCGATATGTTTGATGCCTGAATTTTTAACTTTAAAAATCTTTGAAAATCTCCAACCTCTAAAGTTGTTTGTCTATTCTCTCCAGAAATAACTCTGGCTGTTTTTTTGACAATATAGTAAGCTACCTTTGACCCGTCTGCCGATAACTCATCACCTACATATTGCGTGTCATCAGAGAGAAAGTTTACATCATCTATTAGGGTAAATATGTTACCTTCTGTTGTAGAAAATGAAGCTCCTTTTTTTATTTTTGGTAAATAATTCTTATCTGGCTCTGACAAAGTTGCACTTGCTGGTATTGGCATATACAAATCAACCTCTCCAACCGAAGATCTGGTAGTACTGTGCTTGTATCCCATCTGATTTGCGTGCATTACAACGTTCTCATACTCTAGACTTGTGTCTAAAAACGATTCATTTGCGTTATAATCTAGGTAGAAGGACAAATTATCACCAACATAGGATACTAAATCGGTCATCAGAGAACCAAAAGAAGCTTCATTGAAGTCTTTAAACGTGTTTGGGTAGTACTTTTTTGCGTAATTAACTAAATTTTTCTTAATGTTATCGAAATCATTTCCGGTATAATCTATTGGAACAATTTTTTTTGACATACTTTTGGCCTCTTATTCTTATTAAATAGTGTAATGTTTTGTTATTGTTTTACTGTTATACACCAATTTCTACATAATCCTCTACATTGAGAGGTTTTATGTTGTATTTAACAACTAATTTCATTTGATTATAGTCCACAAGACTCATACCCATTTCATCTTGATCTATAAGTTCACTACTGACATTTAGGAACGGCAAATACTTTGCAAATTGATCTTTTATTCTTGTATGCACGGCCAGTAACTCCTGGGATCCGTGGTTTTCAAACAAAAAGTTTTTGACACCTACTCCTAGTTCTGGATTTCCTGGCCACTCGCCCGGAGAAACTGATAACAAAAATACTACATTTTGTTTTATTGTTTCTTTTATATCAGTTATAGCTTTGTATGGGCCGTCTACTTTTGAGTACCTTAACGGAAAAACTGGTTGAAACATATACTAATCCTCTCTAGATACTGTAAATAGTTCTACTTTTTTATTCTTCGTCATCACAAATCTTAGGATCTGCTATTTCCCTGTTTTGACATATGCTCTTTCTAAGCTCTCTGTCTTTTGGTAACTCTAGAGTTTGAAGAGCCAACAGGTTCAACGGAGTCAACGGATGGCCATATCTTCCAGAAATACCCACCTTAAACCTGTTCCAATCTGGTGGGGATTCAGCTCCTATCTTAGCGCATGGTAGCTTAAAAGCTAATTGGCCCTCCATTAAAGGCCTAGGGCCCCCAATTATATAGGCTATAAATCTATCCAACGTCAGCACAAACCTAGTTGGGTCACTTGGCAAAGTGAGCATATCATTAATACCCATAAACATATCAACCGGCAAGTTTGGAACTAGCGGCAGATATGCTTTCTCGAATTCTTTATCTCCATATAAACCAAGAGGAGTTTGAGAATAGCGTCCTCCGTATGCGCTCCAAGAGCCATTTCTCAGGTCTGGTAGTTCACAGTTCATGTAATGCCTTTTCATCTCTTTGTACATTGGATCAATCTGATCTGAAATACCCCTCAACACAATCGAGGGAAAATACTTTATAAACTGCCTTATCATCTCTGCGATCATTTTTGCCCACTCGCCAATATTGGGCGCGTCGAAACATTCAATTGATTCACCGCCGGCGGGGCCTGTTGACCCAAAGGAGATTGCAACATCTGCAGCGGATGGATATTGTCCAAACAGGTTCTCTGCTTGAGGGTCTACCAATGTAGATGCGTCGAATGCCGCGGCTAATCCATTTTTTGTTGAAGCTAAGAACCCTGGCATGTCACCAAACCCAGCCAGAAGGGTGGTTCCGTGTATAGTTAATAGTGTAGCCATGTTTTTGTAAGGCACTGCAAACTCAAAGAAGTTCTTGAAGCTTTGTTCATGCAGTAGTCCCGCTTTCACTTCTTGTTGAATTTCTTCTATCTTTCTTTCCAGTGATGTTAAGTTCGTGGCCTGAAAACAATCAATATCTGCAATTAATATTTCGTGACTCGCGATTGGTATACTATATATATCTAACTCTTCCGACTCTTCATTAATAACTTTTAAGTTTCCACATCGTTCTTCTTCCGACGCGTTAGAGTGGCTTGTCCACAGGTCTAATAAAGCATCATTCACGCTAGATTTAGTCACTGCAACGAGGCCGCGGCGCTCGCCAGGTGTGCTTGTATTGTACATGCTAGCTCTAATTCCATATGACATTCTAGAATCCTGTAGAATATCGCTGATTAACGTTTGGTCGGTACCTTCCAAAAGAGAAGTATATCCAGTTGTCACTTCTCTAACTATTCTTGTGAGTCCAATTTCAGTAAGCGCTGCATCCCATCTAGAAAGTATTCCCGATGCAACCCTAGACGTTTCAGAGATATTGTTTATAATATGTTTCTTGTACGGTAACAATTCATTTTCAAGTGCCGAAGCGAGTGTTGCGCGAGCAGCTGCTTCTGTTATTGTTCCATGTATCGTTGCTGGTACCTCACTACTATACATGTGCATATTCATAGATTTTGCTTGTTCTTCTGTAAGGTTCCAATAAAAATAATATTTATGTCGATCAGGCCTTCTATTTCTGTTCTGAGTTTGCATATAAAAATTTGCACCATTGTGACCTAGGTCTTTTATGCGAAGAAGATTTTCGTTTTCAGGTACAAACATTTCCATAAGTTGACCGATATTGGTATCAAAGTGTTTTTCACTATTTGTACCTGGATAAAAGTGAGTGTAAGCATTTAGTTGAGTTGCTTCTTTGAGTAACCAGTTCCAAACATCATTGCCTGTGGTCTTTCTATTGCCTGGAAGGTTTGCGATGTTATTTATTTCTTTTCCTAAGTTTCGCACAAAATTTCGCTTCTTTTCTGGTGCCGGATTTATACCGGGAAGTTTAAAAATATTATATATCATAGTGTGTATTGGCGTTCTCATATCATTGTAAAATAAACTTGGCCCACAACGATTATTTCCAACCTCCGTTGTTTGCCAAAATGTTTCTGCGTTTATTCCATCTGTCCAAGCATCTTTTTGTTCTGAATCATAAAACTGAGATAACTTTTTTCTATTTTCTGGTTTGCAAGTTCTTCCCCAGAAAGAGTCAACCCTTTTTTGAGAAAACCAAGAAACTAAATTCCCTACTGTTTGTAAAGTGGCAGTACCGGGACTTTGAGTTATCCGGCTGTCCGCTCTGCTAATTCCCGTATAGGCCTGCAATGTGTTATGTAAACCGTCGTCGTAAAGTCTGTGTTTGGATAGGTTATAGTTCATAAACATCTCTCTAACAAACTGATCAAAGTTGTGACTGTGACCTGCATCCATTACTCTTGGGGTAGTGTATTCTGAGTCGTCTGGGCGCCCTGAGCCTGCAGCACTATCCATGAGTTGATTTTTGAACCTTTGGTACTCTTGCACTGGATCTGTAACTATTGAGCTGTTCCCGGGCCGTCTAAGTAGGTTTCCTGGATTTGCAAACATTCTATCCAGGTCGCTCCTAGTATCGCTAAAGTTTCCTTCTTTATTTTCTGCTTCTATTCTGCATGCGTGACTGTATAATTTATTTGCACTAACCCAACTAGCAAACCTAGATCCCCACCAAGAATTATCGCCAGGAACGTCGGGGTGCGACGTACCTTTTGTAAAAGGAGGAATGGGGTGAGCGGTTTTGCCCTTACCTTGCCTTAATACCTTGAAAACTCTGTTATCATAAAAAACAGGAGCTGTTAACGGGTCAGGATTCTCTTCTTCGCTAGAAAATAAGATTTTGTACTCATTCCACTGTCCGTTTCCAGTAACGTACCAATCAAGCATAATTTTCCTAAAAGATTCTATCACAAAACGACCCCAGCCATCTAATGTATCAACGCAAGCTTCTGTCATTTTTTGTGCACGGAAATCATTTAAACTTTCATTCTCAAAACTTAAAAACTGAGGTAGAATATATCTTACAAAAACCTTTAATATATCTCCATTTTTGTTTTTGACTTGAGTTATCAATATTCTCAATGGTATTTTATACTCGTTTGGAGTTAACTGTTCAGTATCATAATCGATTCTATAGTCTCCGTACTCTGCAGACTTTTTAAAAGTAAGATCATTCCTATAATAAGTTCTTGAGTTATCATCCCAAATTTGGTGAAAGGTTTCAAGTGCATTACGCTTACTTCCATAAGCTGAGCCGAAAGCTTTTACGGGAAAGGCCTTTTCCTTTTCTTCATAGTTGTGACCGTCAATGCTATAACTACCCGGGTTCCATGCAAAAACCTCAGAGGTATGGGCCTGTGTTGGGTCAACAACCTCTGGAGAATCTTCGTCTAAACGGTATAAATGCGTAAATAGGCCGGATATATTGCCGAAATCGGATTCGCCTCTTTCAAGCCAGTAGTGACATTCTTTAAGTTTTTGTGCCACTGTTCTTTTTTGGTTGTCGTTCATGTGTTCGCGAGGAATCCAGCCTGAATCTCCAGGGAACTGGAATATTGGTGCCGCATCACCAACAAGATCTATAACTGTCTCTTCCCATATTTCATTTTCAAGAGAAGGATTCTCTTCCAGTAAGAGGTCGTGTTCTTCTTTCGTGCACTTGTTTGATGGAGTTGAAAAGATAATCTCTGATTCTGAAGATAAAGGATTGCTGGTAATTCTTCTAGGGTTGCTAGATTCTGCAAGCGCTGGATCGTCTGCGCTTGACTTGAAGTTCGCTACTTTACTGTTTATGTTTGTTAAATCATCAGAATTTGGATCAAGTTTTATATCTTCTCTCTGTCTAAAATATGAGTGCCCTTCGTGCACCTTGAACTCATATTTATCATATATATCCGAGTTACCAAAATCTGAATCTGTGTCTTGAGAATAGGTTTCTGCTTGTCTCAGAGACGCGTCTAAATGGTCTGTTATGACGTAGTATCTATCATCTTCCACCGTGGCAGACTTGAATGCTCTTCGAACCAAAGAAGAGGCGTTCCCTTCTGTATAGTTATCGTACCTTTCTTCTCCGTAGTCGCCCGTTGTTAACACGTTAAAAAGAAATGCATGCTTTGTTTGTTTGCAACTGTTGTAGTGATGGTTCATAAACTTGTCTACGGCCATTTCACCCACTTCGTTCGCGTTGTCTTCACTTTTCTTCATTAAAAGAGAAAATATATTAATATTATCAAATTTAACGTGTTGTCTGGTTCTCTTTATTATTCTAGATGGAGTGCCATTCTGTGTTAAAGTTTTTGGCATGCCATGTGTTCTTTCTCCAGGATCATAGACCTTTCCAGTTATTGCATGAAAATATTTTGATAACTCTGAATTATTATCTACCATTGACTGTATTAAAGATGAAAACTCCTTCACAGACATTAGTTCAGTGTCTGCGTAAGCATCTGTATCGTCAAATGCACCCTCCAGTGAAACAGAATCGGGATTAGATATATCATAATTTGTATGGTCCATGACGGACGATGGCACATTGGGAATATTTGAATTGCGATTAATCTCTCTTAACTCTGCCATTTGGCTTTCTAACATGTCCAATTGAGCCTGTGCAATCTGCGAGCGAGATGATCGGAATGACCTGATCGATCCATTTACTCTAACGTAATCCTCAAGATACATAAAATTATTGTATTTTAAGCTATCAAGATAGTTGTGATCCAAATTGGATACCCACGTCTTGTCGTCACTGGCCCGGGTATTAGCTATAGAAACGAAAGGTATTGTATCCAAAAACCACTTAGAGAAGCCATAATTTGGATCATTTTCAAATATTTCTTTTGATAAAGAAGATACTACACCATCTATTTCCCTTAAAATAACATTGCGTAGGCCGACTTTTATGTTGTTAGTCGCTGATAGCCTTTGGATAGTCTCGTCTGTGAACCTTTTGTTTTTTGCAAAAAACTGTTGATCTTCAATCTGTCTTGTTACAAACTCAACCAAATAATCTCTATATATTTTGTTGCCCTTAACAAAATCTACGTCCCAAACAGAAAGTGTTACGGCCCCTTTCATTAATAATTCTAACAAGCATATTCGAATAAAACCAATCATACTAGTGTTCATCATCGCGTTTTCAAAGGCTCCGGGTGTAGAAAAGTCCTCTGTTATTGGAGAGTTTGAAGGACTTGCAAATTCTCTCATATACTGTTCAGGAAATTCTTCTATAATAAGTTTTTCAAAGTTTAATACTCCATACTTTGGGTTACTGTCTGGATTTTTAAAGCACTGAGTTGAAGGGTCAAAATAAAATTTGCTACGAAGTTTTAAATCAAGTCTTTCTCTATACGTTGCATCTTGAAATATTCTAGAGCCCCTGACGCTGTTTGCTATTTGTTCATAGATTCCTTCATATGCATCGAGAAAAGACTGGCCAGTTAGATCGTCGTTGAATTCAGGATTTGTATTCGAAAAGTAGTTTTCTATATTTATGTTGTCAACTTTATATTTTGCAAAATTGGATTTCAAAATATCTGTTATTATCTTTTTATATGCAGCCGGTCGAGGTAAGATTGAAGTATCCGAATCTCTAAGTTGTTCTGGTATCTTTTCACAATATTGAACCGAGTATTCATCTGCTGCTGTGTTTGTACCTAAGAAGAACGGATCTTTGATTTTTACTTTTGTTCTTGCTATATCCGATTCTGTATTTGGATAAAAATCTTCTTTGACTATAACTTTGATTTCATTTCTAAGTTGCTTATCTGGATGTCGTAGTTCTGTTTTTAGATCGTTATTAATCTTTACAGTCAGTAAATCCTCAGAAGATCCGTCCTGTTGAGTTAGTGGCTTATCAGAATCATAAAATTCTCTTAGGCCTGGTAGAAAATCTGATTCATTTTTTGTTACAAAAGCTTTTTCTAAATTAGACGTTATCTCTTGCTGTAGGGTGGTTAAGATCTGATTTATCTTATTTAAATAGCTTGAATTAAGAGTTGACAAATCTCCTTGGCTTAAATCACCTCCTCTAAATATTGTCTTTGACCAGTCTGCAAGTGTACTTATTGTTCTTGTTTTTTCATCTAGATCACCTGCGGAAATAGGAAACATGAGAGACCATATATCGCCCAGTTCTCTTGTTTGGGATAATATCCGGGCATTATCTTCACTGTTCAATATTGCATTTCTTACATTATATTTGTCTAGCAAGGATCCTCGAAGTATATTTTCTTGGCCCAAATTTTGTTCTATTTGGGGGTCAACGTCATAAGTAAGAGACCCTGACTCTGATAAAGTTTTCTCATAGTCGTCACAAAGTATATACAGTATTCTTCTTAATCTAATTGTTGTCTCTAACGATGCAAAATCACTAATATTTAAATCTTCCTTAGAAAATCTTTGAAGATTACACAAAGCTCTTTGGATCTTCATGTTCGCAACTTCGTCGTATTCTTGATCCCCAATCTTTGCAAACCTGGCGGTCTGGGCAAAGAAAGACTCAACGTAACTGTTCAAAGATCCTATGAAAGCCATCTCTGCCATGCCAAGAGTTGCCTTTGCAGCAATCATGGCCGTTTTTTCTGTCAAGGGAGGAGGTTTTGAAAAGGCAGGATTGTTCTCTAAAGAAGAAAAATCAGGAAGCAGGTCCTGTAAAGATCCACCGTTCATCAAAAAATCTAATGCGTCTGCCTTACCTTGAAGCTGATTTTCTGCGTGTGATACTGCTGCGTCTATCTGCTCTTGAGTTAGTGCCTGGCCCTTTGCTGCAGCATTCCTTATTTGACCTGCTAGAGTGTATATATCTTCACATGTATCTTCTCTAAGATCATATCTAGATAACTCTTCGCACAATGCCGGACCTACGAACAGCCCTATTGGAATGAAAAAGTTTGAGATCTGATCCCTTGTGTTGAGTTCTGCTCCAAGGCCCAAGGATTCTGCAACTGTCCTGACTATTTGATAAACCTCGTCATTTACAGGTTCGCCATTTAACAAGGCGCACAACTCTCTTGGGCTAAGCATTTTCATAAGTGCATCTATAAGGTCTTTAGCACTGTTTTGTTTTTCTGGTGGTATACCCGTATCTAAAAAACCCGATGCAAGAGCGCGTTGGACTTCTGGTGATTGGCTTGATGCTGCTCCAAAGATACCTTCTACAAACCTTTCTTCACACATAGGTGATTGTAATATATCTAAAATACCCTTAAGAAACATGCATGCGAGAATGCTACCCACCTTCTTTGCATCCTTGGCAAGCTTTGACCAAGAATCATCAAAAAGCTGTGGTAATTTTGGCCAACGAAACTTTGGTATATTTGGAACCTGAGCCTGAACTCCTGGCAACCTTAAACATGCTATATATTCACACAGTAGTCTTTTTGTGTCCAAGGTTTTCTTAAGCATTTTTTCTACTTTGCGGCGGTTGCGGTCGTCCGTGCAGTCTTCCCCCAAGACAGGCAAAAGTTTTTCAAACCCAAACATAGGTGGTGAGCTTCCTCGTGGCGCATCTGCTCCGATACGGGTCAGTTCAATGCCCTGGCCGCCGCCTGGCATAGTGCCCTCTTCGGTAAGTGAAAATTCTACGCCCAATGTGTCTTCAACGTTTTCCGCTACGCCGCTTCCCCATTCGTGAAGAAATCTCCAGTTAGAAGTCTTAGACCCACCTTCACTAGTATTCTTTACGTGTCTTAAAATATATGAGGCACCTACTCCCTTTTTAGGGCCTGGTCTGTCACATGAGCCACCATTAAAAGCATCTAATA